>JASLEQ010000784.1 GCA_030151135.1 Candidatus Sulfotelmatobacter sp.
TGCCCGAGGTGATGTCGTGAAATGGCGCTGGGCTATTTCCCGGAAGAGTGTAAAGAGTCTGATTGATGGGTGCCAGACCTGCTGTTCCGAGATATTGATTCACGATCGCAAGAATGGCGGCCGTAGTTGGCGCAGCGGCCGACGTGCCACCAACCACGGTGAAGTTCCCTACTGTTGCGGGCGGAACAGGTTTGTCACGGAAGGAGGTCCCGTTGTAACAACTGGTAGCATCGTTATCTTCAGAGCAGACTAGGTAACCGTCGTGATCAGCTGACGCGGTGACCGAAAGGTCTGGCACATCGCGCTTGCTATCGGAGGGCACCCCCGTCCCCGTCTGCCAGCTCGGCTTGGGATAGTAGATGCTCGCTCCGCCGCCTGATGCGGACAATCCACCCCCATTTTGGATGTCGACGGTTGTGTCATTCCACGCCTCTTCTGGAATGTAGCTCAGAGCGGTGGACACGACGTCGCTGCCGGTTCCCGATGCCGCCCAATATTGAGTAGCCCCAGCCGTCGTGTTAGGTGCGGTTCCACTTACGGTGGCGGAAGAATCTCCAGTAAACTCGTTTCCGCCGGCGCCGGTAACTTCCGGGAGCGCGGCGGGAGCATCGACCGTCAGTCCCTGCGTTGCCGTCGTCCCGGAATCGCAGTCCGCAGCGCCAGCATCTCCCGATGCTGCTGTGATCGTCTGCCCTTGCGTGATGGCCTGCTTCGTCCAACCCTCAAGTGTTCCGTTCGGTCCCGCGAAAGCTAATCCCAGCCCGGACTCGCAGTACCCGTAGCTCGTGCTGATAAACGGGGCCACATTATTGTCGACCGCATATTGCAGTGCGTCCCAAACGCTGTTCACGCGATTGCCGGTGCAGGAATCGCCGGTGTTGAGCCCTGCATACACGAAAATAATCTGCGCGCTTTTGGCTATCCCGCCAGACCACTCTAGATCCAGGTCGGATTCGCCCTCGTCACCGGAGCAACGGGCAGCGGTCCCACCAGCTAGAGTCATGGTCACTGTGCTGGCCGGAAGTCCGGCGGCAGTTCGAAAGTTACTTAGGTCGGTGGCATTTACAGTGCTCTGCCCGACCACAGCAATCTTCTGTCCTGTGCCAGTGTCTCCCGCGGAATACAGCGGTTGTAGATCATAGATTGTCGCGAAGTCTGCAGGAGACAAGAAGTGGTTCCCGCTGACGTAAGACGTGAGATGTGATGTCACTTTCACCCGTGGGCGAGGGGCAAAGTCATTCAGGTGCGTAATGTTTTGCACGGAACCTGCCAAGGCTGCAGGCAGCGATGGTTCACCCGAGTTGGCTAGGTGAGTCACTCCGTTCACGGAGTAGTTGCGCATTTCAACCTGAAAAGCCGATTCGACCTGCGCCACCGTCCCATCAAATGAAATCTGGTTCCGGTTATTCGCCACCCGGATGTTATTAAACCCTTGCGAGACCAGCCATGCGGTCGTCGTGTCGATGTCGTTCTGGCTTAATCCAAAACGTGCTCCGAATTGTTTTGGAGTGAGATATTTGTGGTAGTTCGGCGAGCTCGGGTCTCCCAGCTGTCTAAGGAAGTTGTCCAAATCCCGCTGCTGGGACGCAGAGGGATGAAACACCAGGGACAAGCCCTCAATCAGCCGGCTGCTATCGGCGCGGCCCATATCGAATTCCGGCTTCGCGAGGCCGTGCACATTTCCTTTGAGTGACACCATCGACCCGCTACTCAGAGAGGTCGTAATCCGATCACTGGTTTGTGCCTGGCTGAAACTGGAGAGGCCGACAACGCACACGACTACACACACGAGGGCCCAACTCTTCATAAAC
Source organism: Candidatus Sulfotelmatobacter sp. (assembly GCA_030151135.1). The sequence goes on from JASLEQ010000784.1 coordinate 1,812, forward strand.
GCTCCCATGTACCGCGAAAGGCTGAAAATAAGCTTATAACTACTTACCCCTCTTCGATCAAGTGCACCGCCCCGATGGTTGTATGCAGGTAAACACCTGACGCTCAAGAAAGTTCCGCAAACCCTTGGCTGAACTCTGGGGCCGCTCTCCATCCCACGAAAAATCGGCAATTCCGGGCAAAGTGCCCCCATAACCAGGGGAAACTCGGCAGTACCGGCGGTTCGCGCCCCATCTGCCGTATACTGCCCGTTTCAGTGCCCAATCCAGCTACCAAGCCGCGTCTCGCCTATGTCGACTGGATGCGAGGATTAGCCTGCCTCCTGATGTTCCAGACCCACTGCTACGACGCGTGGCTCGGCGGTGCGGCTCGGCAAAGCCGCTTTTTCATGTATTCGCAACTCGGCGGGACGTTCCCTGCCCCGCTTTTTCTTTTTCTCGCCGGCATCTCCTTCGCCCTGGTCACCGAGAAACTGCGCAGGAAGCAGTTGTCGCCTGGCCAGATCGCCCGCAACACGATCCGGCGCGGCGCTGAAATTCTTGGCTTCGGTTTGCTCTTCCGCCTGCAGGAATATCTGATCGCCTGGGGATGGGCGCCCGCTACCGACTTGCTCAGAGTCGATATCCTGAACACCATCGGCGTGTCGATGATGTTGATGGGCCTGCTGTGCTGGCTGGTTCTAGCCCTCTGTGGCGCGGGCCCCCATACCCGCGAAAAGCTGGAAGTCTCCGGCGATCCGAAGGGGAGCGATCCGGCCACCGCCAAATACCTGATACTCTCCGCCTCCGCCACCGCGCTCCTGATTTCGCTGCTTTCACCCCTGCTATGGACCACATGGCGTCCCGATTGGCTTCTCTGGCCGATCGAGTCCTACATCAATGGCGTGCACAATCTGGGAACTCCGCAGTCCGGCCTGTTCCCACTTTTTCCCTGGACAGCATTTGCGTTCGCTGGCCTCGCACTCGGCTTCGTCCTCCAAGTGGAATGGGTGAGAACGCACGAAGCCCGCGCATTTTTCCTCTTCGCGGCTCTGGGCATTATCCTCATCGAGCTATCACGCTGGCTCGACGCCTCCCCGCGCCAGCTCTATCCCATCTATGATTACTGGCATACCAGCCCGGAGTTCTTTCTCGTCCGTGTCGGGATGTTGCTCCTCATCCTGACCGCCTGTTACGCCTGGTGCCGCTGGGGAGCTGCACAACGCGGCTTTAGTCCGCTAATCCAGATAGGGCAAGCCTCTCTCATTGTGTATTGGGTTCACATTGAGTTCGTGTATGGAAGGGTTTCCATTCTGGCGAAGCGCGCTCAGACCGTCGGCAGCGCCAGCATCGGATTGCTCATCATCTCTGTTGCCATGCTCGCTTTGGCCTACATCCGAACTCACTACAAAGGCTGGACCAGCAAGCGTGAGTCACGAACAGGAACGGCAATCGCATCGATCGCAAGTCCCTCGCAAGTCCAATAACCTGGATTTCACCGGGCTGCCGCGTGTTCCACGAACGCCACGACTTCATGCTCCGCCCAGCGTCCATCGTCTCGTCCGCCGTCGGACTGGCCGATGAACGCGCAGTGGCCTCCATCGGCGGTCTCAACGTAAGTAATGTTCGGATTACCGTGAATAGCCTTGATCGTCTCTGGACGCATGCGGATGAACGGATCATTCGCGGAATGAATGATGAGGGCTGGCACGGCAATCTTGCCGACAACGTTCGCTGCTGCGGCCCGGGCATAGTAATCATCGGCTCCCGCAAACCCGCAATAGTATGCCGTCACCCGATCATCGAATAGACGAAGGCTCGTCACCCCGCGCAATCGACGCACATCAAAATCTTCAGGAAATATCTTCGCCTTCCCCCGAAATCGCCGGAAAAGCTGGAGCAGGAAATACCATTCATAAATCCGGTTCGCGGGCTCGTGCAGCGCGTCCGCCGAAGCCGCCAGATCCATCGCCGGACAAACCGCCGCGACAGCGCGAAACTCCTTCGGTCCATCACTTCCCCATTCGCCCGCGGTCTTGAGAACCAGATTCCCGCCCATGGAGAATCCGATCAGGGCAAAGCGTGAAACACCGTCATTCTCGACAATGTGACCCGCGACCGCCGCTACGTCACACGAGAGACTGGAGTTGTACAGCGTAGGCGCGCAATGATCCATGCCGCCGCAATTTCGCTGGTTCATCAGCACGACGTTCATGCCCGCGGCCAATCCGTTCCGAGCTACACCGGTCATGTACTGCGATTCCGTGGAACCTTCAAGGCCGTGCACCACGATCAGCGTCATCGCTTCCCGGTGCCCCTCGGACTGCCAATAGCACCAGCACCGCACCTTGATCCCGGGCGCAACCTCGATCAGCCGCTCTTCTGGCGCCGGCAGATCGATCCGCCTCGGCATCAAGAAGCTGGCAATTGTCTGCACATGCCCACCGCCAAGCCATCGGCGGGCGCGAAACGGCGAACGCACTTCCCATCGCTTTGGCGGACGGGCAGCCCTCGTGCGCGGTCCCTCAGAACCTTCGATTTGCGAACTCTCCACAAATTGATTCTAATAGGTGTCGGAGTAGCCTATGCCCATTTACGAGTACATCTGCAAAGAATGCGACCATCAGTTCGAGGCGCTGGTGTACGGCAAGGAAAAAGCCGAGTGTCCCAAATGCCACGCCAAAAAACTGGCGCCGCAGCTCTCGGTCTTCGCCGTCTCCGCCAAGAGTTCGTCAACTCCATCGGCCAGACCGGCAGGTCCGTGTGGATCTTGTGGCGATCCTCGCGGACCCGGCGCATGTTCGATGAATTAGGCGCGACGAGTTTGCAAATCAAGGCCCCGTAGCTCAATTGGATAGAGCATCAGTCTTCGGAACTGAGGGTTGGGGGTTCGAGCCCCTCCGGGGTCGCCAGATTTCTCCAAAAGACTTGGTCGCGAAACAGCGGCTCAGAAATTTATTCTTACTCCAAGTTGCGCCGCAAACGGAATTCCCACCGTCGTTCCCGGTCCGAAGAAATCTCCCAACGCTCCCGAGGGAAACAGCAATTGCTTCTGCGGATTCGTGATCGGCACCATCGACGTGCACGCCGGGTCGCTGCAGACCGCCGTCGCATTGGCCAGGTCATTCACAGGATTTGGCAGCGCTGAAATATCCGTCACATAATTTGCGCCGGGATTGTTTCGATTGAAGACGTTGAAGAACTCGGCGAATGGCCGCACTTCCAATCGATCTCCGAAACGGATCGGGCGGCTGACTCGAATGTCCGCTTGGATGAACGGCGTCCCACGGAATTCGTCAAGCGAGGTCCTCACTCCATTCACCACGGCACGGTCTCCCACCGGTGTCGTCAGCGTGATCGGGCGAGCCGATTCGGCTTGCGTCAGCGTCGTCAACTCCACTCCTCCCGGAAGGTGTAACGTTCCGGCGAGCACGAATCGATGAAGCACATCTTCGCCTGACGGGCCGTAATCGCCTGGGCCAAACGGGTTGAGCGGATTGCACACTCCGTTCACGTAGTCGAATAGCTCTCCCAGCACGCAACCCCACGTCTTCGCGCTCGAGAGCGTGTAATGCGCAATCAGGTTGAAGCGCCGGTTCATATTGCCTTGCGCCACGATCATCAACGCGTTGTAGCTCGAACGATTGTCAGACTTGAACAGATTCAGGTTCGGCACAACACTCTGCTGATCGGCGTCATAGGACGGATCCGACGGAGAGATAAGGGGCGTGAAGAGATTCGTATCGCTGGAATAGCTGTATGCACGATAGCCATGATTGCCCTCCTCGTGCGTGTAGTCGGCGCTCACTGTCCAATTGCGGTTGAAAGCATGTTGCGCGCCTCCACTGACGTGGATGGCATACGGCGTCCTATAGTGAGAATCAATCAGGTTCCCTGCCACGCCGGCGCCTCCCTGCAGGCAACCGCTGCCAGTCAGAGCGTAACTTCCCGGCGCACCCTCTAGCGCACAAGAACCACTCACGGCATTCGTCGCATTCACGCCTTGAAAGGCAGTGGCCCAGCCATTCTGCGCAAGATCGTTGTAGAACATCCCAAAACCCGCGCGGATCACGGTATTTCCATTGTTTCCCGGGGCATACGCTATGCCCAGCCGCGGGCCCAGCGCCTTGCGGTAGTCGTGCGGCACCCCCAGCGATAAAGGAACTTCCAGCGCCTGCAATGTGACGAGCGCGGCATTATGCGACTGGCTCAGGCCAGAACCGGTGAAGAGCCCAAACGTAGTTTGCCACCGCAAGCCGAAATCCACGGTGAGATGCCGCGACACGCGCCACGAATCCTGCGCATATAGCCCGAGCCGCTGTATATTTTGCGAAAAAGCTCCGTTGCTCGCCGGAGTGGTTGTCGCTCCCGCCGCATAGTCCACTGCAAACTGACCCGGGTTCGACAGATAAAACGTGGGATCCTGCGGAAACTGATACAGCGTCTCCTGATTTCCCGGGAATGCGCCGCTCAAAACCGGCTCGTGAATAAAATTGACGCCAAACTTGAACGAATGATCGCCAACCGCATGATCGATGTCGTATCGCAACTGGTACTTATCCTGGTTGCGCAGCCATGGGAAGAATGTGATCGGCGTGGCGAACTGATTATCTCCATACGTTTCAAACCCGGACACGGTCAGAGACGTTGCGCTGAAGGGAAATGCAAGCGCGAAGCCCAGCGTTGAATTGCGCTGCTGCGTGAGATGTAACGTGCTCGCATCCAGGACCATTGTTCCCACCCAGTTCGGACTCCAGGCATAGGTATGGCTGAGAACAGTATTCCAATAGTCGTTGTGGGTGGTAAGACCCGTCGAGGGTAGTGTCGCCTGCTGCACCAGATTGTTGTGCGTCAGGTAACTGTCTTCTGAGACGCGCAGAAACCATTGCGACTTCGCCGACTGGGCCCAGTCGAAGCGAACCGAGCCCAGATAGTCACGGAAAGGAATCGGCACATTCTGTGGAACTGTGATCGAGGGAACTCCCCGGATCAGTCCGTCAGAAGCAAGCTGGGAAAGCGCGCTGAACTGTTCCGTGCTCGCGGGACTATAGGCAATACTCGCATTCTCGTGCACATGCTCGAACGAGGTGAAAAACCAGAACTTGTCGCGCCGCAACGGGCCTCCGATAGCGCCGACGTAATTCTGCCGCGAGAAGGGCTGCTTGGGATTGTCGACGCAGCCGTTTGCATCGCACGAGCGTGCGGGATTCTCAATGGGGAAGCGCGCGTTCAGAGCCGCCGCGCGGTCATAGAAGGCGCCATCACCGTGCCAATCGTTCGAGCCCCGCTTCGTTGTAATCACCACCGAACCGGCCGTCGTCCATCCCGTGTCGGCGTCCTCGTTGGCGGTTCGCATAGCGAATTCCTGGATGCCATCGGGCGAAAAGTTCTGCAGGAATCCCCCAATCCAGTCATCTGAGTTATCCGCGCCGTCAATGGAGATCTCATTATTGAGTCCCGAACTTCCGCCGGTCGAAACTGCTGTGATGCGAGCTTTTGTGGGATCTGAAGGCTCTACCGGCTCCGTTCCCGGCACGAGGTAAGCGATGTTGGCGAAGCTTCGTGAGGCAAGCGGCAGATTTTGGAGGTCCTGGCTGCTGATCACGCCTTGATGCACAACGCTCACAAGGTCGATGGACTGGGTCGTAATCGAAGAGCTCTCGCCCCGAACACTCACGGTCTCGCCTTCCGCGGCGGGCTTCAACGTGACGGTGACCTCCCGAACGGAGCTCACCACCACCGACACATCCGCTTTGGCTTCCCGGAATCCAGACGCGCTCACCGATATGTGATAGTTGCCGGGCGGCAAATCATCAATTCGAAACTCACCACGATCTTCACTCTTCGCCTCGCGCTTGAACAAATGATCCGAGGCCTGCATTTGCACAGTTGCGTAAGCGATCCGCGCGCCGGACGAGTCTTGAACAACTCCTCGCAAGGAACCCCGGGGGTTCTGGGCAGTGATTGAGCCGCAGATCAGCAGTACACTCGCAATCAGCAGCGCTGCTTTCATAAAACGTAGATTCTGTTTCCTCGGGTTCGAACTGGGATTTGCCAGCGAAAGGATCTCCGCTGCCCTAATTTAACTCACTGGGACCGCAAGAAAGCAACCTGCTCCTCTAGTCCGACCACCGTGTCGGCTTCCGGTCCCATCGGTGTTTTCCAAGCTCCGCAAGGAGTGCTTTATCGAGCGGGCCCGCGTCGCTGGCCGCAATGTTTTGCCGCACGTGCTCGGGCTTTCGCATACCCGGAATCGTTGTGCTCACAACCGGATGCGACAAAATGAATCGCAAAGCCATTTCGGGTAGCGACATCCCCTGCGGCAGGATTTGCTTTAGTTTCTCGACTCGTTGGATCGTCGGGGTGAGATTTTCCGGCCCGAAATATCCTGCGCGCCAATCGCCTTCTGGAAAACGCGTTTCCAGCGTCATCTTCCCGCCGAGGCTGCCTTCATCAAACGGGACGCGGGCAATTACCCCGACGTTCCTCTGTTGGCAGAGCGGGAACAACTCGTCCTCGGGAGCCTGGTCGAAGATGTTGTAGATCACCTGTACGACATCGACGAGACCTGTACGAATTGCCTTGATTCCGTTCTCTGGCTCCCAACGGTTGATGCTTAGCCCGAAGAACCGAATGATGCCGTCTTTTTTCAATTTCTCGACCGTCGAACGAAAATCCGGCTCATCGGTCCAGCTGTCGTCCCATACATGGAATTGCAGTACGTCAATGCTATCGGTGCGCAACTGCTTCCGGATCAGATCGGCGAACTTAAATACATGCGCGGGCGAGAAAACGTCCTGATACTTATATTCCGGCACGGCAGGCCATCGATCATTCGCGGGAGGAACTTTCGAAGCCGCATAAAGCCGCTTCCCGCGATTCCTCTGCATGATCTCGCCCAGCAGGCCGTCGCTCTTGCCTTCTCCATAGGCCCACGCGGTGTCAAAAAAATTGCAGCCCATATCGACGGCAAGTTGCAGGGAAGACAACGATTCCTTGTCGTCCGAGCCGCTCCACCCGCTCATGCCCCAAAGCCCGTCGCCCATCTCGCTCACATCGAAATTCGTGCGTCCCAGCTTTCGATATCTCATAAGTGCCTCGAACCACTCCGATTTAATCCACAAATAGTGTAGCGCCCTGACGCTCGCAGCCATTTCGCAGACCGAAATCGGGCAAATCCCGCATTCGGATATTTCCCCGCTTCTTCGATTTTTTTGATAGCTCCGATCAAAATTATGAAGACCTGGAGCGTTCCTTGAAGGTGTTTAATAACGGCAGATCATTTTGTTGAGGAGTTTCCCCATGAAATCCGACTATCCTTTTACCTCTACGCCAGGCAAGAACGACGAGCGGAGCGCGCCTCCGTCTCGCTTCATCGACGAGAAAATCTCGGACGAGACAGGCACGGAAACCAAGGCCGCTGAGAGCGCTCTCGCGCCGGCTGGCTTGAACAACCCTTTCTGGAACTAGTGTGGACGCGATGAGCTAAAGCGTCAGCCGTACTGGGCGGCTGGCGCTTTTTTATTTAAGGTCACTTCAGAACCGGCAAACACAGGCAAGGACGCAAGGCGAATTCCAGTCCCGACATTTCTTCCAGCGCGGGATGCAACTGCGAGTCCCGGCAAGGCTCGAGCGTAATCACAAACGGCAGCGAGGACTTGTCGAATCCGGGCTTTTGCAGAAGCGCATCGATGTTCAGCCGGTGTGCTCCCAGAATATGGGCCAGCCGCGCGACGATTCCCGGCTGATCGCGCACAAAGAAACGCAAATACCACGCGGTCTCGAAGTCACTGCTGATCTTCGGAGCCGCGACAGACCTGGCCAGCTTGCGCTTTCCGCCAGTCAGCCCCTCAGCCAAGAACATCAGGTCCGATACGACTGCCACCGCAGTTGGATCGCCGCCGGCGCCGGCGCCGAGAAAGGCCATGTCCCCACCGTATTGGCCGGAAGTGAGTACCAGATTCAGGTTGCGCTGGACGCGGCCGAAGGGCGAGTTCGATGGAACCAGGCAAGGGCCGACATCGGCGAGAAGCGTATCGCCCTTCAACTCTGCCCGTGAGATCTGGCGGATCGTGCATCCCAATTCCGCCGCATAGTCGAAGTCCACGGCATCAAGAGGACGGATCGTTCGCGCACGAACCGTTTCCGGCGCAACCCTCGCGTTCAATCCGGAGAGGGCGAGGATGGCGAGCTTGGCGCGGGCATCGCCGCCATCGAGATCTTCTGAGGCGTCGGCCTCCGCATATCCCTTGGCCTGCGCTTCTTCCAGGGCTTCGCTGAACGGCACGCGCGCGCTTTCAATCCGGCTCAGGATGTAGTTGCAGGTCCCGTTGAGAATTCCTGAGATTCCGTGCAGCTTGTCCCCGGATAAACCGGTGCGCAGCGCGGGCAGAACGGGAACTCCACCGGCGACGGAAGCGCCGAACTCGATATGAGAGCCGTGTCTGGCCGCAAGCGCGAGCAGCTCCGGACCGCAGCGGGCGATGAGCTGTTTGTTGGCCGTGACCACCGATTTGCCGGATTCGAGGGCGCGGCGGACGATCTGCTCGGCGGGAGTCAGCCCGCCAATCAATTCGATGATGATATCCGCATCAGACTGGAGAACGGAATCGATGTCGTCGGTCCAGGTGACGTGTTGGGGAACCCACTCCTGCTTCTTTCGCGCGAAGTTGCGATTGCAGATGTGAGTGAGGCGCAGCGAGCCGGGATTTGAGTCGCACAGAATCTTCGCAACCGAGCGGCCAACGGTGCCAAACCCAACCAGCGCGACGCGGCACACAGAACCGTCCACTGGATTGAGGATTGGGGCTTCCGCCGATCGGTCTGAACTTGGTTTCAAGGGTTAAGATCCCGCGTGGATTTGAATCTCCCATGATACGTGCGATGAGTGCTTTCGGAAACCGCAAACGCAGCACGCGGGATGGCTCGCAGGTTGCACTGTAGATCCGGTTGGTGGAGACGCGGGCGGCGACACGCGCCGAGAGCGCATCAAAGTTGGTAATATGGAGCCTGCCTGCTGCGAGTGCATCACGGCGGGACCATGCGGACACGCTCTTTCCCAGGCGCTTTCTCGCTCCGAGCGTTCAACCGCGTAATTGCGCCCGGCAGCGGGAGGAGAATGAATGATTCGAAAGTTCCCAGGGATTCCTGGATCGAGGTTGTTTGCGTCGGCAGTGCTGATGATGATCTTGACGGGGGTTGCGGGACTTCGCGCGCAGCAGGCTCCCGATCAGCCGCAGCCGAATGATCAGAGCCAGGCCCAAGAACCCTCTGGCCAAAGTTCCACGCAGGGCTCGTCGAGCCAGGAATCGAGCAGCAGCCAGGAAGTCTCGCCCGAAGACATCGGCAAACAACGCCGGGCGAAAGCGCACAATTACAAGAACTGGGAGTTCAACGTGGGTGCGGGCGCGAGCATGCCGAACGGGACGACGAACCAGTTTGTCCGCGGCGGAGGCGGGATTATCGGTGCGGGCGTGGCGCGGAATTACAGCCGGTACTTTGGGTTCCGGCTGGATGTGCAGTGGGACAATCTGCCGCTGCGAACATCGGCCTTGCAGGCGGCGCAAACATCGAGCGCGAACGACCATGCGTACCTGGTGAATCTCGATCCCATCATTAATATTCCTGCGACCAAGAATTGGGGCGGTTACATCGTGTTCGGTGGAACGTACCTTCACCGCTCGGGCAAGCTGGATTCATCGACGGCAATTCCGGGATCGGCATGCAATCCCTTTTTCACCTGGTGGGGACACTGTTTTGATTCAAGCCTTCCGTTGAATGGTCATTTCCTCAACGAGAGCCAGAACGAATTCGGCTACAACTTCGGCGGCGGCATCACACGGAAGATTCGGCCGAACATTGATTTCTACGCAGAGTTCCGCTACGAGCATGGCAAGCACAACGGACTCACGACAGACTTCAGACCGATCACGGCTGGGATTCGCTGGTAAACGCGCAAATCGGCCACGAATTTGCACGAATTCCAGATGGGTTTGAAGGTTGCGGCTGATCCAATTCGGGATTTTCAACACAGGTCAGGTTCGGGGATTGTGCGATCCCTTGCTAAATCTTCTGCCTGCTTTGCGGTTGCAGTCCAATTTTGTGTGGGGCGAGCTTCCGACTCGGGGAATTTACTGGTTAGTTACCCCACCCCCCCCTCCCCCGGATCTCTGGATTCAACGATTTAGCGTCAAATTATGAAGTAATCTATGGCGCTCAACAACTTACGGGTAAAATCTTGGATCTTAAGCACTTAGCTCGCAACTTGCGGGAAGATGCCTGCGGACGCTATCCCCCTGTTGGAACCGGATCATGTTTTGAGGGCTTTTAGACGGCCGCTATTTCCCACTCTGGCACTTTTTGGATTTGTCGCGCAAGGACTGGGATCACAGAAAGAAGCTAAGGCTGTGGGAAACAATAAAGAACACCCTTTCAGCGTTTCGGCTTAGGCGCAGTGTAACGCCGCTGGTCACTTCAGTCCTTCCGCCAGATAGACGGTTGAGTTCGACGGATGATATTGGAATGCGTAACTCTTGCCGTCCCGCGAGACGATTGCATTCAATCCATTGTTGACAGCGGGGACGCCGGGGAGCATCACGCGGTGCAGCAGCGTTCTTTTTCCGGAGGCGATGTCCAGGCTGGAGATGTCAATCTCGGTGGGGGATGCGACGCGCCGCACCAGCAAGGTTTTGCCATCTCCAGTGAAATCCTGCGGTAAATCATCTTTATCCAGCGAAGCTAGCGGACGCGACGGCGCACCATTGAGCGGGAACATCTCATATCGCTTTGTGTCCGAATTGCGCACCAACAACTCTTTCCCATCTGGCGTGATGGCTACGGCCGTGATTCCCTCGGGTGTCACGGCGGTTTCCACGCCATTCGTATCGATGAAATAGACACGTTCCGGATGACCCGGCGCATTACAATTGCAAGCGATGCGCCCATCGGGCATCCACCTTGCCGAGATGTGGTTGATGTTTGAATGGGTGAGCTGGCGCGCCTCTCCCGTTCCGGTGGGCAGAAGCTCAAGCTGAGAGGGTGTAGACGGCAAGCGGCTCAGGGCCCACTTCCCATCTGCCGAGACGTCGATTGGGTCTCCATCTCCCAATCGCACGGCAGGCGAACCATCTAAATTCCTCAAAAAGGTACCGTAGTTGTCGCCGCTATGCTGATCTCCAAACAGGATTAATTTGCCGTCGGCGGAAAACCGCATGCCATACGCCCAGTCCATCCACGTAAAATCTCTGGTTTCGGGATGTTCTGGGGTCACAACCTCGATGACCCGGCGGTCCGCGGTTACATTCAAGAGTGCCTGCCCGGCCGGGAGCGCATCTTCGATGTCGACATGCCCCGGCATAAATACGAGCGGCCGCTCATGCCCTGAAACGGTAGTGGCATAAAGCGAACGATGGACTCCATTCTTGACGCCGCTGAACCATATTTCGGATCCATCCGGGGACCACGTAAGTTTCTGCGTGGAAGCATAATCACTGCTCAGAGTTTTTTTATGCCCGGCCAGATCGATGACGGCGACGGAGCCAGCGTCGTCTCCGAAGAGAGGATGGTCGAGAAATGCGATCTGCTTGCCATCCCGCGAAAAGCGGGGATCGCTGATCCATCCTCCCGTCGCATAGAGAATTTTTCCCTTGGGATATTCGAGCCGGTACTCATGGCGCTCAGCATTGAAGCGGACGATGAGGAAGTCGTCTGCACCGGGCGCCCAATCGGCATACTGCACATCATCCAGCAGAGGGCGCGGGGCGCCGCCGCTCATGGGCATTCGCGACAGTGTTCCGATGCGCACGTACCCCGGCCCAATCTGGCGCATGTTCTGGATCACCAACAACTCGCCTTGCGCAGACACGGAAGCCAGTGATTCAACCGGCACTCCGAGCGGCCGCATAACCTGATCGCTGATACTTCCGCTGTAGAGATACGCTATCGAGTCTGAGCCCCAACGGCAGGCGCACATGAAGTTCTTTCCGTCCGGAAGAAACCGCGCCGAGAAAACATATCCCTGCTGATAGGTGAGCTGCGAATACTTCGGCGGAATGGTGCGAAGGGTCGCCCGCGCGACGATCCATGTAGCTACGATAGCGAGCAATAACCCGATGGTCCCGACGGTTGCAAAGATGACCCGGCGCGACCGCGCCGGCGGTTGCTCTTCGACGACTGCCCGCGTGGTCGTCGAGCTCCGGGACTCACGCAGCTCATTCAACTGGAAGGCCAGATCCCGTGCGGATTGAAAACGCAGCACGGGATCTTTCTCAAGACAGTGATGCACGATGTGATCGAGCGCCGGAGAAATTTCCTGATTGGCTTGGGTCAATTCCGCAGGCTGCTGATGCAGGATGGCGCTGCTGACGTCGGCTCCGGTCTCACCCTGGAACGCTTTCTTTTGGGCGAGCATCTCGTAGAGCACCGCGCCGAAGCTGAAGATATCGCTGCGAGCATCGACTTTCTTGCCGCGCAACTGCTCGGGAGACATATAGCCGATCGTCCCCATCACCAAGCCAAGCTCGGTGGCGCTGGTCACGGTAGGCAGCGAAGTATGGGACTCGAAATCCGCCTGGGTGAGCTTGGCCAATCCGAAGTCGAGAATTTTTATCCGATCATCCTTCGTGATGAAAATATTTTCGGGCTTGATATCGCGATGGATGATTCCACGCTCGTGCGCGGCGGCCAGTCCATTCGCAATCTGCACCGCGTATTCCAGGACCTTGCGGGACCCGATCAAACCATCGCTCAGCCGCTGGCGCAGCGTGGCGCCCTCGAGCAGTTCGGAAACAATGAAAGGAGAACCAGCAGTCTTTTCATCGGAAGGCGGCAATGAACCCACATCAAAGACGGTCAAAAGGTTCGGATGGTTGAGCGCGGCCACCGCGCGCGCCTCTTGCTCGAAGCGCCGCAACCGGTCCTCGTCGCGCGCCAAAGAAGCGGACAATATTTTGATAGCGACCTCGCGCTGCAAGCGGCCATCGCGCGCTCGATAGACTTCTCCCATCCCGCCCGAGCCCACAAGCGAGTGAATCTCATACGGCCCAAGCTTCATTCCGGGTGCCAGTGGCATAAGGGCGGAAGTATAACCCAGAAGTTCACGGCCGCAGTGATTCCGCTTGCAGGGTGGACGACGTAGCCCAATTCTGGAAATCGCCTTCGGCAGGGCACGGACCTGCAC
>JASLEQ010000117.1 GCA_030151135.1 Candidatus Sulfotelmatobacter sp.
CCAGCGGATGTCCCAGCGCAATCGCTCCACCGTTCACATTGACTTTCTCCCGATTCAATCCCAACTCCTTCTCCACCGCCAGGTACTGCGCCGCGAACGCCTCATTCACTTCGATCAGATCGATGTAGTCCAGCGATAGCCCGGCCTTCTGCAGCGCGATCTTCGACGCCGGGACCGGACCGCGGCCCATCACCTTCGGGTCAACGCCCGCGATGCCCCAACTGCAGATTCTTCCCAACGGTTTCAATCCACGCTTCTGAGCGTTCTCCAGAGACATCACAACCACCGCGGCGGCCCCATCCACAATGCCGCTGGCATTCCCAGCCGTGACGGTTCCGTTTTTTCCGAACGCCGGCTTCAACTTAGCCAGTCCCTCCATGGTCGTCTGAGGTCGGCGGTGATCATCCTCTGTCAGTTGTTCACCTGTAAAGTCGCCCTTATGATTCCGCAACGCGACCGGGACCAACTCGTCCTGCAGACGCCCTGACTTATAGGCATCGTCCGCGCACCTCTGCGACCGCAGCGCAAACTCATCCTGCGCTTGCCGCGTAATCCCCTGCTGCTCGCCGTATAGTTCAGCGGTATTCGCCATATACGATCCGCAGTACGAATCGAGCAGCGCCACCATTAGCGAGTCTTCCAGCTTCCCGCCCGGAGCCAGCGTAAATCCGTCGCGTCCGCGGATCACAAACGGCGCCTGCGACATCGCTTCCATCCCGCCCGCGAGCACAATCTTCGCCTCGTCCGTCTGGATCATCTGTGCCGCTGAAACGATCGACTGCATGCCGGACCCGCACAGCCGGTTGACCGTCAGCCCAGGGGTTTCAATCGGAATCCCCGCTCTCAAACCCACGTGCCGGGCGCCATACAGCGCGTCACCCGAAGTCTGCTGCGCATTCCCGAAGACAACGTGATCAAACTCCTTCGGATCGATCCCGGACCGTTCAATTGCCCCTCTACCCGCGATCGCCCCAAGTTCCTGCGCCGTAAAGTCCTTCAGTTTCCCGCAGTACCTTCCAAAGGGCGTACGTGCCCCGCTGACAATAGCAATATCCCCGGCTTTCAACATGATGGATTAACCCGCAGAACCCGACCGGACCCGGTCAGAGTGAATTCGCCAAACTTGTCAGTTTATCAGCGGCGGCAAAGATTTGACCACTGGGACAGGAAATAAGGCAGTGCAAGGTCGCGAGACTCCCGCGGCCGAAGACGTCATGCGCAGACTGAAGCGTGGAAGCGCTGCGGAGCCTGCCATGCGGCGTGTTCCCTTTAGCAAAACGAAGCTACCGCCTATGTAGCCAGTCCGCACCTGCCAGCGCCAGGAAGATGGCGCTTAAAAGTGTGAGGACCTGATTCCCCAAGGATGGATCCACCGCGTAGGTGAGAGACTCCACACGATTGAAGCCTTGCGTGACATAAGGCGATAGTGCCAGCCACAGCAGGCTCCACCCCAGAATGCCTGCTCCCAGAACGCCGAACCACGTAAACCACTTGAGTCTCGGCATAAAGCTTTCTCCGATCTCTACGCCACAGCCCCCGCTGCCAATGCTGGACCCAAAGCGACCACCTTGCCCAACCCTTGCCCCATGGCCTGCCCTAGGGCGTGTTCGGCCCGGTTGATCACCTCAGTGACCACGTCAACAGGATCAAACTCGCTCCGAATTACCGCCTCCGCCACTCCTGCAGAAAACAGAACCGACTGCTCCGCTCCGCCTTCCTTGGCCGGCCACTTCAACTCACCCATAATCTTCCGGAGTTTCTCAATGGCAAGCATCGCCTCTTTTTCCGGTGTCTCCCCCAACAAGATGGCGATGGTCGTCGCGTCGTACCGGAACGCCAAGTCGTTCGACCGGATATTCGCACCGAACATCTGCCCAGCTTTCTCCATCACGGCCTGCACGTCCGCCTCGCCATGCTCTTTGATCATGGCCGCATTTTTGCCAAACTGCAGCAGGACTACTGTCACTGGCGCCGAATTCTGAATTGCCCTCTTACTCTCCGCCAGGAGCAGATCTATATAAGATGCACGTTTCAGCAATCCGGATTTTTCATCTGTTACAGAAAGATTTTTGACCAGCCGGCGTAGCCCGGCGTTATTCAGGGCGATCACCATCTGGTCCCCAAGTGTCTTAAGAACCACCATGTCCGACGGTTGCCAAGAGTGCGGCCCGTTATGAATCAGCACCAGAATTCCGGCTCTTTCTTCGCCATCCGTCAGCGGAATCGCCAAAATCGTTGCAGCCCCCAACTCCGCGACCGCTTTCTTTGCATTCTGTAGCTCGTCGGCCGTGGATGCGTCCTGGATAGCTAATGGATCATGCCCTTTTATGCCTGCATGTAGGCTACCTACAAGTTCCTGCAGCGCCGCCGCGCTCACCCGTTTCAATCCGTCCGCGAAGAATTCGTCCATGGCCGTCGCGGGCAGCCCGGCTTTTCCCATGACTGCAAGGCAGCGAGAGACTTCCCACTGCGCCCCAATCTCTTTCACTGCCGTACTCAGGACCGCTGGAGCCGTAGTCTGGTGATATAGCTTCCGGGTAATTTCCGCGACTTTTGTGAAAGTCCGAACCTCCGCCCCGGGATCAGGCGCAGGCGTAGGAGGTGGCGTCGCGGCCTGTGCAACCGGCACCGGAGCCGGCGCGCTTACCGCAGCAGGTGGCAACGGGGCAGATCCCGCGTACCGCGGCGTCACCCCCGCCGACAGATACAATCGCTGCAAGTCTTCGTTGCGCTCTTCTTCCCTCGGAAATAGCTCCTGGATTCTTTGCAGCCTCTCGACTGCTTTGCTGCGCATGCCGTATTGCACCAGTATCTCGGCCTGCAACATCAGGTCTTGCAAGGTCCCTGCGCCCAAGGTCCGCGAATCCGTCTGCACTGGTTCTTCTACAGGCTTCGAGGCTGAGCTGAATCTTGAGGCGATCACCTTGTAACGCGAGTCGTCGATCTTTCCCTTCACCATGTCGAGCCGCTTTAAATGCCCCGGTTCATAGGGATCCACCTCCGCCGCCCGGTCCAGACATTCCGCAGCCTTTGCAAAATCTCCTTCACCGCAGTAAAGATCGAATAGTTTCAACAGGGTCGCGCAGTAGTCGCTCTCACGGTTTGACGAGTTGTAAAGCTCGCTCAGGAACTCGAGCATCAGCGACGAGGCTTTTCGGGCCCCGGTCACGTCTTCCATGATGGCAATGAATTGCCGCCGCTCCCCGCGCCTGCGCTGGAATTGTTCCAGCTTGCGCGCCAAGGCGACCGCTTCTTCCTCCTGGTCGCCATCGAGAAAGCTGCCAATCAGGCCAATTACCTGTTGAACGCGCCCTGGATTCTGCTCGAATAACTGCCAAACCAGCGGCTCCGCCTCTCCAAACCGGCCTGCCCCCATCAGCGCGTCCGCATAGGCTTCGTGGAACTCCGGGGTCAGTTGGCCGGAGTTCATTTGTGGCTCGAGCACAAATATCGCCGCTCCGACCTGTCCTTTTGCCAACAGCGTCTTCGCGTATGCCAGGGCGATCGACGCATCGGAGGCGTCTTCCTGGTACGCGCGCTCATACCATGGGGCCGCATCGCTACCTTCAGCCGCAGCTGCCTGGGCCACTCGCTGAAACGCGGTTGCTGCCGCTTTCCGATTTCCCAACTCCGATGCCAGTTCCGCCACTCGTAACAGATTCGCCTGAGTGGGCTCGATCACGACAATTCGATCCAGCACCTCCGCGGCTTCTTGCTTCTTATTGAGCTTCGTCAGGTCGAGCAGCGCGGCTTCATAGGTGCCGACGGCCAGCTTCTTGTTCGATCCCTCCAGCAACTGGCCGAAGCGGAATTTTTGTTGCCAGGTCGGACTCCCATGCCGCGCGAGTTTCTTATACGTCAGGCTCGCCCGGGTCGCATCACCGGCATTTACCTGCCGCTCGAACAATTCTCCGAGTAACCTTACCGCCTCAGCGTTGCGGCTCAGCGATAGACATAAATCCGCCGTAAGTTGCCGCACCACATCATTTTCCGGATCGTCACGCAGCACTAGCAGATATTCTTCGAGGGCTTCGGCGGTCTTGCCTTTTTGCAGGAGTTTCTCCGCGCGTTCAACGCGCTTTCCCAGCTCGGCTCGGTCCAGGCGTTTTGTGATCTCAGGCATGCGAAAAAGGGCGGAGTAAACCCTCTTTCGATTCTAGGAGTGCCCCCGACCCCCAGCAATGTGGTAACGCCAGCCTGCGATTACGAAGGTCATCTTACCGAAAGTTATTGACGATTCTGAATTTGCACGTTTTCCAATATCTAACCGTGTCGTTGCGAACCCAAGCGAGAAGTTTGCTTCCCTGGGACACACTCGAGTCGCCAATGCCCCCAGCCATGAAATGGCGCTTTTCGCGGAAGCAGCGCCCAAAAATGCGTAGTGAGGCCCAAAAAGATCAGTCCCGCTTGCGCAGCGGGACTGACTGTTGTTCAACCTAGTGCGCTTGTGCCGTTTCCTTTGCACTCTGGATCGCATTCACAAAGTCCCTCGCCTCGCTCGTCTGGGCATGCGCTCTGCCCTGCAGGATATCGGCAAACGGGACGTCGTTGCCGTAGATCTGCTCCGTCAATTTCTTGTCCTGCTGGAGCTCCGCGCCGTTCAGCGACGCGCCGATGAAGGCGCCTTTGCTGCTCGAGTAAGTCAAGATGCCAGCCTTGTATCCGGCGTCAGCAGAAGCCGAGCGTCCAACGGGACCGGCCGCAGCAGAGACGTCGGCGCCAAGTTTTACGTGACCTTTCATCAGCCCCTGCATGCCTTCATCGTTCATGATGAACATCATCAGGTCCGTGCTCTTGCCGCCGATTTGTGGGCCCCAACTCACGCCTGAAACCGAAAACGGCGCCGGGCCACTCCAGTTTCCTTCGGGTGTCTTGCAACTGGCGACGCCGTCGCCGTGCTCGCCGCCTACGACAAATGCTCCTTTGATGAGCTTCGGTATGACAGCCACGCACTTTGCGCCTGACAGCACTTCTTTCGGTACGCCCTTATCGGGAGGCGCACTGGTTATATTCTGCACGGTTTCAGTGGCGCGAGTCAGTTCGTCGTTGGCTTTGACGTCTTTGTCGCTTTGAGCCTGCGCACAAACATAAGCGCCCAGGCACGATGCAAGCAGTGTGATCGCAAATTTCTCTTTCGTGAATTTCCGCATGTACGTTCCTCCTCAGACTTCGATTCGAGGGAACATAGGAAGGTTTTCAGGTTGTCCGATGGAACACCGATTTGCCTACAGTCAGGGCTGTATGAGGAACGAGCTTAGCCAGACGCCGTTCCCGCTGAATTCGCAGAGGGCATGCTGACATCGCTAGAAGAAGGATCTCTCGGCACAATAAAGATAGAGGATCACTTCTTTCGCTTTGGCCTGGCCTTCTTCATACCTTGTTTTGCAGACCGGCTGTTGCCGAACACCCTGGCGAAGATTTTGTCGACATTCTTTAGCTGGCGCGGCAGGTCAAAAGCGTATTCGATTTGCTGGCGCCGCACCTTTGAGGTGATCTCTTTGTCGGCAAGGATCTCATCGTGGAAATTCAGCCCTTCTTTCCAGGATCGCATCGCGTGGCTCTGCACCAGGCGATAGGCATCTTCACGAGTCATGCCGTTCTCCACGAGATCGAGCAGAAGCTGTCCGCTGAAGATCAGGCCGCGCGTACTTTCGAGATTCGCACGCATGCGCTCGGGATACACGAACATGGTGTCAACGATGCTAGCGGTCTTGTTCAGCATGTAGTCGATCAGGGTAGTGGAATCGGGCAGGATTACTCGCTCGACCGACGAGTGCGAAATGTCCCGCTCGTGCCAAAGGGCGACGTTTTCGAATCCCGCCTGGGCGTTTGAGCGCACCACGCGAGCCAGGCCGCTGATCTGCTCCGAGGTCACCGGATTACGCTTGTGCGGCATCGCCGACGACCCTTTTTGCTTCTCGCTGAAAAATTCTTCGGCCTCTCGCACCTCTGTACGCTGAAGGTGGCGAATTTCGGTTGCAATCTTGTCGAGCGTTGAAGCGATCACCGCCAGCGTGGCCAGATAATGCGCATGGCGGTCGCGCTGAATTACCTGAGACGAAACTGCGGCAGCCTTCAGGCCCAGCCGCGCACACATCTGCTCCTCGAGTTCTGGGGTAAGGTGCGCGAAAATGCCGACCGCTCCAGAGAATTTTCCGACCCGCATATCTTCGGCAGCAGCCGTGAATCGTGCAATATTGCGCTGCGTTTCCGAATACCAGTTGGCAATCTTGAATCCCAAGGTAATCGGCTCGGCATGGATGCCATGCGTCCGACCGATCATTGGCGTATCTTTGAATTCCCATGCTCGCCGCTCAAGAACATCGGATAAGCGCTGGAGATCTTGCGCAATCACCTGAGATGCCTGCCGGATCAGCAACGCCTGCGCCGTATCAACCACGTCATTGGACGTCAGCCCGTAATGAAACCAGCGGGCGTGCGGACCGACGATTTCGGCTACAGCCGTGGTGAAGGCAATGACATCGTGGCGCACCTCAGCTTCGATTTCGTGAATGCGCTCGACCCGGAAGTCGGCACGTTCCTTGATGGCTTTGGCTGCATCCTTAGGGACCATGCCGGCTTCGGCTAGCGTTTCGGTGGCCGCAACTTCGACAGCCAGCCAGGTGCGAAAGCGATTTTCGTCGCTCCAGATACGGGCCAATTCAGGCCGTGTATAGCGCGGGATCACGATCGGGCTCCTTGGTGAAGTGGACTAAAGATTTTAAATGGGCAGGAGCGAAATGGGCTAGAGCACGATCGGGAAGGCGACCAAGCACGAACGTTGGATGGAGGATCGCCGCGCCTCACCCAACGTCAAAGCCCCACTTCCCGTGCTGACCCTGCTTACGGGACGCGGGGCTCGCCGCGACTATCCCCTCAGCGGTCGCGGACCGTTTGCAGCAATGTTTCACGTTATATCGTGTTGCGATATAATATGTAAAGACTATCGCTGGACGATAGAATCGTGGGCATGAAGAAGCTCACTCTGACGGACTATCAGGCCCTCGCGGAGTTTCGTTACCAGATCAGGCGGTTCCTGCATTTCAGCGACGCTGCGGTGGCGGCGACAGGGCTGGAAAAAGGGCAGTATCAACTCATGCTGGCGATCAAGGGGATGCCGACCCGAACGCGACCGCGCATCCGGGAATTGGCAAATCGCATGCAGATCCAGCACCACAGCGCTGTGGAGTTGATCAACCGGTTGGAGACAAGCGGGTTTGTCCGGCGGGAGCGCGGGTTGGACGATCGGCGTGAAGTGCTGTTGGCTTTGACCCCGAAAGGCGAGCAGATGCTGGCGCAGTTGGCCTTGCATCACCATGAGCAACTGCAAACCGCCGGGCCGCGTCTGGTAGCCGCGCTGCGAAAGTTGCGAGTGGGTGATGGTTCACGACGAAAGAAAAGCTCCCCTAAGCAATCTGCAACGAACTTATGACAAGAGTATCTTTCACTTCCCGCCCCGGGGTGCAGACCGGAATTAGGTACCAACTGCCCGTCTCCCAACAGCTTCCGCGAACGGGGCGCGCATGAAGCCAGCTGTTTCCCCCGATCGAGAATCCGACAAGGTAAGTTCCGGACCACGCGAGCGGCTGCTTGTGATCTCACTACTCGGGATAGTTGTAGGTCTGATGGGTGGATTTGTGGCCGAGTTCCTGTTGCGCGCCATCAACCTTTTGACCGATCTCTTCTTCTATGGCAAATGGAGCACCGCATATTTACCGCCGAGCCAGGCGCCGAGTCGCTGGTGGTTTTTGATCCTGCCTGCGGCTGGCGGACTAGCCGTCGGCCTACTCGTGCAGTATTTCTCTCCCGAGATCAAGGGCGACGGCATCCCTGAAGCTATGGCGGTTGTGCTCACGAAGGGAAGCATCGTCAAACCGCGAGTCAGCTTCTTCAAACCGCTCAGCGCGGCGATCACCGTGGGATCTGGTGGCCCGTTTGGTGCTGAAGGGCCCATCATTCAGACTGGAGCCGCGTTGGGCTCAATCGTCGGGCAGCTAATTCCCGCCTCTCCTTCGGAGCGGCGAATTCTGCTGGCATGCGGAGCTGCCGCAGGTCTCGCCGGTGTTTTCAAGACGCCTTTCGCTGGGGTCATGATGGCTATCGAATTACTGGTCTTTGAGTTTCGGGCGAGATCATTCATACCTATCGCACTCGCTTCTGCGACTGGCACGATGGTGGCAATGGGGTTTCGCGGCGGGCTGCCGGTGTTCCCGCTTGAAACTAATTATCACTTCCATGCTGGAGAGTTGCCGTTCTTCGTCATACTCGGCGTATGTTGCGCGGGCCTAGCTTGGGTGATGACACGGGCGCTGTACACGTGTGAAGAATTCTTCGAATCGATCAAGATTTGGTTCCCGCTGATCCCGGCCTTAGGCGGATTGTTCGTCGGAATCCTCGCTCATTTCTATCCGCAGGTCTTAGGAACCGGCTACAACGTGATCGCAGAAGTGTTAGCCACTCCACAACCCCTTCACAAGTTGCTCGGAATCGGGCTGGCGAAACTTGCCGCATTCGCGGTAGCCCTGGGATCGGGAGCATCGGGCGGAACATTCGCACCGGCGTTAATGATCGGAGGCAGCCTGGGTGCGGCGTTCGGAGGATTGGTGCACCTGATTCTGCCGAATTCGTCGGCCATTGGCATTTATGGCATGGTCGCAACCGCCGCGCTCTTCGGCAGCGTCTATCGCGCCACGCCCAGCGCCATTCTATTCATGCTCGAAGTCACAGGAGCATACAACGCATTCCTGCCGGTATTTCTCGTCGCAGTGGTCGCGGACTTGGCAGTGCATTACCTGATGCGAACCACGATAAATACAGAACGGCTGGTGCGCCGCGGAACGCTTGTTCCTGATGCCTACACAGTCGATCCCATGAAGCTCATGCGTGTGCGCGACGTCATGAATCGCGACGTCGATACGGTTCACGCCGGCCAGCGAGTGAACGAATTCCTCGCAGAGGTGATGAATCACGGATCGGTCCCGGTTGTAGACGAACAAGGACATTTGCTCGGGATGCTCCGACGAAGTGACTTGCTCGCGGCGCAGCCAGAAGCAACGGCCGCAGACCTTGCCCAGCGAGAATTCCCTGTCGTATATTCCGACGAAATTGTGCACGACATTGCGCTTCGCTTCGTGCAGCAAGAACTGGGGCGGTGTCCGGTCCTGGATCGTGAAACCGGCCAACTGACAGGAATTCTGACTGCATTCGATCTGCTGAAGGCAAAAGACTGGGAGCACTTGCAGGAGTTATCTGAGCCCGCAAGGCTTTGGAAAAGACGTCCCGCAGAGACCGGTTGACCTGACATAGGGCCGGCGCCCGGGCAATCCCCTTGTACTGTGGTAACCAGGACGCTGTCATAATTTTGCCTTGGAACGACGTATAATTGACGCACGTCTATGACTCCGGGCCGAGTTGCATGTGGATTCGCGCTGGTGGCTGTCCTATCAATACTGGGGATTTTCTTTTTCCCGGTGCTGCAGGGGCCATATTCCGCAGTCCATGGTCCGGCGACAGCGCTGCTCTCTATCCGTGCCGCTGCCCGTTTGCGGCTGATGATTGTGCGGTCGGGACTCGCCGCCGTTCGCGATTCACTTTGTCGCGCGGCTATGACGCTCATCGCGCTTTCATGGAGCGCGCTGTCATCGACGCTTTGCACGCTGCATAGTCTGCCTTCGGAACTTTGCCCTGTTCTCCGCTGCTGATTCGTTTCAGCCAATCGCTCACGAATATCAAACTCCAGGTTGCAAGCAGCTACGCGTCTGCCTTGGGCTGGCGCGATCTACCTGTGACCATTGAGCAAGTCTCTTCTGCCATTCCAGGCTTAACTCGATATGAGGAGGATTCAAGTGACAAAATCAGTATTCGAAAAGCTATTGTTTGCAGGAATTTTTGTCGGCGTACTCTCCCTTGCCGGTTGCAACAAGAAAGCCGCCAAGGCTACGCCGCCGTCTCCGCCGCCTCCAGCGTCACCAACAGCCACGCTGGCTGCTAACCCCGCTGTCATTGAACAAGGTCAATCCACTACTTTGACGTGGAACACTCAGAATGCGACAGACGTTGCTATCGACGGAGTCGGCTCAGTATCCGGTTCCGGCTCAAAAACGATCACGCCGAGTTCGTCTACTACGTATACGCTTACGGCAAAAGGACCTGGCGGAACGCAGGATGCGTCGGCACGAGTAACGGTGAATGCAAAAGCCGCCCAGATGGCAGCGCCATCACCTTCCGACGCTGATCTGTTCGCGCAGAATGTGAAAGATGTGATGTTCGATTATGACAAGTCGAACATCCGTCAGGATCAGGCCCCGGTCGCGCAGGGTGACGCATCGTTTCTGGCACAACATCCGTCGATCAAAATTGTGGTCGAAGGACACTGTGACGACCGCGGATCAGAAGAGTACAACCTGGCTCTTGGTACCAGCCGCGCGGAATCGCTGAAGGAATCCTTGCTGCAGCAGGGCGTTTCGGCAGACCGCATCAAAACCATCAGCCTGGGGAAAGAGAAGCCGTTCTGCACGGAGAGCAACGAACAATGCTGGCAGAGAAACCGCATCGATCACTTCAGCATGGCCAACTAGCACGTTGATAGAGGCGGCTCGGAAATCCGGGCCGCCTGTTCCTTCCGTTTGAATTTCCACGTTCAATTGCCCGATAGTATGAGGAGAGTTCTGTAGTGCTCGAAAAGCAAGAAGTTATGGCATCGCCCAGACTGGCGAAATATCGCTTCTATTTGCGCCAACGTCCTACATTGCTGGTCGTGCTGTCGGTCGTGACGGTCCTCTTCTTCTTGTCAGTGACCGGGCTTGCAAAAATCTATTTTGGACAACGGGAATCTCTTGGCACTCGCTGGTTCACTCGCGGGCTGGCGGATCTGAAAGCAGCCAATTACGCGGCTGCCGTCACCGAGTTCCGCACTGCTCTGCTCTATTCGCGCGATGATTATTCTTACCAACTCAATCTGGCGGAAGCTCTAATCGGACTGAAGCGTACAGGAGAAGCTTCAGCCTATCTTCTGAATCTGTGGGATCGCGAACCCGACAACGGCTTAGTGAATCTGGAATTGGCACGAATCGCTCGGCAGCAACGTCGCACGGATGATGCGATCCGGTACTATCACGACGCCGAGTACGCGGCTTGGCCCCGGGATGAGGAGAATCAGCGGCGCGAGGCGCGCCTCGAGT
>JASLEQ010000512.1 GCA_030151135.1 Candidatus Sulfotelmatobacter sp.
CCCACGTTCTCGCAAGACGGCAAATGGGTCGCATACGTCTCTTACCCGGACAGAACTCTGTGGCGAAGCCATCCTGATGGTTCCAACCGAGTGCAGCTCACTTATTCACCGGTGCGAGTCGGGTTCGAGCGAATTTCTCCCGACGGAACTCGTGTCGCCTTTAGTGATTGGGGTGGCGATACTTATCTGGTCAGTATGGATGGCGGAACGCCAAAGAAGCTGGCGAGCAAAAGTACCGCGCCAGATTGGTCGTTCGATGGAAATCTATTGGTGACTAGCACGTACGAAAACGATTCTTTCTTTCAGCAATTCATTGACTTGCGAGATGGCAGTGTCAAGCCCGTTCCCGATTCCAGGGGCGCAATCGGCGGTTGGTTCACGGGTCCGGATACGTTTATTGCCGTCAATGGCGATCAATCAAAGTTTATACGTTTTGACCTCAAGACCGGCAGGTGGTCTGATGTAGTGACGAATCCCGATAAGTTTGTGAACTGGGAAACTTCGCCCGACCGGAAATATTTTTACTATTCCACAGGTGGCAATGACCCCATGGTTTATCGCTTGCGACTGTCTGATAACCGCGTGGAACGTGTTTTCAGCGTTAAGGACTTTCATGGGGTCGGTGATACGGATGCCGGCCCGGGACTGAGCGTGACCGCTGATGGTTCAGTGTTGGTCACTCGGAATCTGGGCACGCAGGAGGTCTACGCGATTTCCGTCAAATGGCCTTAAGTCGTGATCGTCCTATCTGGCGACCACATTGGTGTTTGACGCAAAATGAAGAGGATATGACCCGCCAAGCACGCTGATTTCGGCTGCGTATCGATAAAAGAGCTGCAATCCTGCGAGACAGCCCGAATCGAGCTGGTAATGAATGTTTTCTGTCAGATATGTGTGTACATCGGCCTGAGTGAGACCAAGCCGCGGCCCCCATTCCCGCTCAATTTCCTGTAGGTTTTTCGCCTCGAGTCCATGGTCGCGCGACTCGCGGAAGATCGAAGCCAGGTCCAGGTTCGGATCGGCTTCTTTAATCGCCTGGGCTCGAACCGCCCAGAAGGCAAAGACGAACGGCTTGCCGGTATAGCGAATCCACTCCTCGGCGAGATCAAGGGTGTGATATTTCCTGCGATCGACCTGGAGCGCCGGATCTCCGATCAACAATCCTGCGTCGCATTCTTCCAGCATCTTTTCGATATGCGGCTCCATGGAAACGAACTCTCTTCCGCCGCCGAGCCATTTTTCAAAAAGAATTTTCGTGAGCGCAACCGAAGTCATGGACGAGGTGTCGAGCGCGACAGTGCGAACTAACTCGACTGGAATTTGGCTCACCAGCAGTATGGAGCGCACTGCCCGGCGCGAAGCGATCGCAACATCCGGCAGGATTCTCAAATCGGGAATTTGTGCGTAGGCGGCTGCCGGGATGATTCCTAAGTCCGCACTACCATCCGCCAAGGCTCGCGCGCACAGAGAGGGTAAAGTGTAGGAAATATCGAAGCTTTGGCCCACTTCGGCGTGTTCAAAATCCCACATCAAAGGGGCGGTATTCAGATAAGAGATTGCGGAAATTCGAAGACGTCTCATTACTTTTCCACAATCTTAACAAAGACCTTGTGACATGTGACCTTGACAGGGTTCGCCGCAGAAAACTACAGTCCGCGTCGGAGTCATATATTGTGGACAAAACTGCGGTAATCACCCCCGCCACGCACGCTCTTGAATGGCTTGCCATGTCGTTAACACCTGGCCTTGGCCCGACCAGCGTCCGAAAATTGGTGCAGCACTTCGGATCTCCTGAAGCTGTCTTGAGGGCATCATTGACCGAACTCGAGGGAGCGGGAATTCAGGCGGTCTCGGCACAAGCACTGGCAACTGGAAAATCGGCGGAGTTGGCGCGTGAAGAACTGGCGCGCGCCGCGGATGCGGGCGTCACCGTGGTCGCAATGGACGATCCGCTTTACCCGAGACGCCTGAAGGAAATCTACGATCCTCCGGTCATTCTTTATGTGCGCGGAGATGCGGGCCTACTCGATAAACCAGGCATTGCTGTTGTCGGAACTCGCCATCCGACGCCCTACGGTTCCGGTATGGCAGAACGGCTGGGCTGTGACCTCGCTGCCCAGGGTCTGGTGATTATCAGCGGGATGGCTCGCGGCGTCGATACAGCAGGCCATCGCGGTGCCATCGCGGCGAAAGGCAAGACCGTCGCGGTGTTTGGCACCGGTGTGGACGTCATCTATCCCAAGGAGAACTCGCGGCTTTCAGAGCAGATTCTGGCCTGCGGTGGCGCATTGATCTCCGAATTTGCTCTAGGTACCTTTGCTGCTCCGCAGAATTTCCCGATACGCAACCGGATTCTCAGCGGAATGTCGGTTGGAGTCCTGGTCGTCGAAGCCGCCGAATATTCCGGCACGCGCATTACAGCGCGCCTCGCGCTAGAGCAGAACCGTGATGTTTTCGCAGTGCCCGGTAACGTTACGAATAAAAATTCCTGGGGGCCGAACACCCTCATCAAACAAGGCGCAAAACTGGTTGCAACCTGGGAAGACGTTTGGGAAGATCTCCCTACAGAAGTACGACTTGCGCTGACCCCTCCGGTGTCCCCTGAATCCGCAGACCCTTCCACGGCATCTCTATTTCCGGACGACGGACTTCCTCCTCACGAGCGGCGCATCCTGAGCCTGCTGAAAGCCGACGAAGCGACTCACATCGACCAGATCGTGGAAAAGCTGGAAGCGGAGCTTTCCTCTTCAGAAATCTTCGCCGCCCTCTTCGAGCTGGAGCTCAACGGCAAAGTAAGACAGATGCCGGGCAAGAATTTTGTGAAGAGCTTCTAGCCACTGGCTTTTGGCTCTTAGCTCTTGGCTGGAGAACGTTGAGACCGAGCTCGTAATGTAAGGAGAAGTCCAATGAGGGACTACAGGGATTTGCGAGTGTGGGACGAAGCACATCGATTGACTCTAGCCATCTACCAGGCGACTGCATCATTTCCGAAGGAGGAACGATTCGGTTTGACGAGTCAAATCCGACGAGCATCAGCGTCCATAGCCGCGAATCTTGCAGAAGGATGCGGCCGTCGTTCTGATGAGGAAATGAGCAGATTCGTCCAGATCGCGATGGGTTCAGGTTCCGAACTCTCGTATCATCTGATGCTAGCGCGGGATCTGAAATTTCTGCCGCAAGAGCAATATGCCGATCTTAACCCGCGTGTGGAGCGTGTGATGAAAATGCTATCGGCGTTAGCAAGCAAGGTGAGAAGAGGAGCGGTCGTTGGTCTTGAGCCAACAGCTAAAAGCCAATAGCCAATAGCTGACAGCTTGTGGCGGTAACTTGTCCCTTTCCGCCCATTCGTGCTAGCGTCGAAACGAAAGACGCACAGAACTGAGGATCCATTGTCAAAAGGTTTAGTCATTGTCGAGTCGCCGACCAAGGCGAAAACGATCGAAAAGTATCTGGGCAAAGGCTTCACGGTCGAAGCCTCGTTCGGGCATGTGAGAGATCTGCCCAAGAGCACTCTCGGTGTCGACATTAATAACGATTTCGAGACGGACTACATTGTCATTCCTGGCAAAGAGAAAGTCGTTGCCAAACTAAAAAAGCTGGCGGCATCTGCCGACAACATTTATCTGGCGCCTGATCCGGACCGCGAAGGCGAAGCCATCGCCGCGCATCTTGCCTTTGAACTCGACGAGAACGGCTCCAAAAACAAGAAGGCCAAAAAAGCGAAAAAGGGTGAGCCTGAGGCTCCGCCGCGCATTCAGCGTGTGACCTTCAATGAAATCACCAAGCGCGCCGTGCAGGCCGCTTTCGAACATCCGCGTGCCATCGACCAGAACCTCGTCGACGCGCAGCAGGCCCGCCGCGTTCTCGACCGCTTGGTCGGTTATCAAGTCTCTCCTCTTTTATGGGATAAAGTTCGTCGTGGCCTTTCCGCCGGACGCGTGCAGACCGTCGCCCTCCGCCTGATCGTCGAGCGCGAACGCGAGATCAAGGCATTCGAGAAAAAAGAATTCTGGACGATCGATGCTCACCTCGCCGCGAATAAGCCACCCGCATTCGACGCTCGGTTCCTCGGCAAAGGCGAAGAGAAGATCGAGATCCCGAATGGCGAAGAGGCCGAAAAGATCCGTGTCGCGCTGGAAAAAGCCGACTGGATCGTGCGCTCGGTCGAGAAAAAAGAGCGCAGACGCAATGCTGCCGCGCCATTCACCACAAGTAAGCTGCAGCAGGATGCCTCCCGCAAGCTGCGTTTCAGCGTGAAGCGCACGATGATGATCGCGCAGCGTCTCTACGAAGGCGTGGAATTGGGCGAAGAAGGCTCCGTCGGTCTCATTACTTATATGCGTACCGACTCGACGCGGGTCGCGCCCGAAGCCATTGCGGAAGTTCGGGAATACGTTGGAAAAGAGTATGGCCCAAACTATCTGCCGGAGTCGCCAAACACTTTCAAAGAAAAGAAGGATGCGCAGGGTGCGCACGAAGCAATTCGTCCCACTTCAGCGATGCGCCATCCGGATCAGATGAAGCAGTATTTGAAAGAAGACGAATTCAAGGTTTACAAGCTGATTTGGCAGCGCTTCGTCGCCTCGCAGATCAACCCGGCCGTCTTCGATCAGACTACGGTCGACATTGATGCGAAGAGCGGAAATGAGACTTTCTGGTTCCGCGTCACCGGATCGGTTCTGAAATTCGACGGCTTCCTCAGGGTCTACGAAGAGTCCAAGGAAGGCAAGGACGAAGAAGACGAAGAACTGAAGCACAAGCTACCCGCGCTCGAAGCCGGACAGAAGTTATCGCTCAAGGAACTGAAACCCGAGCAACATTTCACCGAGCCTCCTCCGCGCTACAACGAAGCCTCGCTGGTCAAAGAACTGGAAGAGCGGGGTATTGGGCGGCCGTCGACCTATGCCGCAATTCTTGGCACGATTCAGGAGCGACAGTACGTGCAGAAGATCGGCGGCAAGTTTGTTCCGACGGAAATCGGTCTGGTCGTCACCGACTTATTAGTGGAAAACTTCCGCGACATTTTCGATGTGCAGTACACCGCGCGCCTCGAAGAGGAGCTGGACGAAATCGAAGAAGGTAAAGAGAAGTGGCAGGACGCGATGTCGGACTTCTGGAAGAAATTCCAGAAGGATCTCAAATATGCCGAAAAGCATATGGAGAACATCAAGCGGATGGAGAAGCCCACCGACGAGAAGTGCGAAAAGTGTGGCGCTCCGCTGGTGATCAAATGGGGCAAGCATGGTTCGTTCTACGCCTGCAGCACCTACGACAAAGATGATCCAAATACCTGCACCTTCACCAAAGAAAATCCCATCAACCTGCCCGATCTCGATTCGGCCGACGAACAGGCGACGGGAGCCCAGGAAGAATACTGCGAGAACTGTGGCCGCGTGATGGTCCTGAAGCGCGGTCGTTTCGGCCAGTTCATGGCCTGCACCGGCTACCCCGACTGCAAAACCACGCGGCGCCTCGATCAAGGCAAGAAAGTCCCCGACATCCCGCTGGATGAACTTTGCCCCAAGTGCGGACGCAACATGATGATCCGTCACGGACGCTACGGAGAGTTCACGACGTGCAGCGGATATCCCGAGTGCAAGTACGTGAAGCAGAATTACATCGGCGTAAAGTGTCCCGACTGCAAAGACGGCGATCTCGTCGAAAAGCGCGCGCGCAAGGGCAACACGTTTTATGGATGCTCGAATTATCCGAAGTGCAAATTTACGTCCGCGGGCAAGCCGATCGCAGAAAAATGCCCGAGCTGCGGTAGTGAATATCTGGTGGAAAAGAATTTGAAAGCGGGCCCGGTGATCGCCTGTCCCAACAAAGAATGCGATTACGAACGAGCCGCGCCGCCACCGCCACCGACGAGCACAGAAGCGGCGGCTGGCACCAACGCGTAAAAAGCTTCGAGCTTCGAGCTATGACCAATGAGCCGCGAGCGAACGTGACTTTCTTCGCGTTCCTCGCGGCTTTTCTTCGCGACCTCAGCGGTCTAAGATTGCGATCCAAAGATGGCAATCGTAATTAGTCGCGAGGAGTAGTAAGAGGTGAGCGAAAAACCAGAGACGCCTGCCGTCGCTCACACGGTTTTCAGGCCCTGCTCGCGCCTGCCATGCCCAATTTTTTGAATTCCCTCATTGCGCAAAGGCTCATCGCGCACTGGTCACCGCTCATTGCTCATCGCTAGCGCCTCCCGTTACAATGCACTCCACTTCCGGAGGAAATGAATGGCCAAGAAAGCAACCGTCGCTGACGCACAACTGATCGCCCAACTCTACGATCTTCGGCGCGAAGCCGAAATGCGCAAGGCGCGCCACTGGTGGGGCATGGACTTCTTCCCGCAGAGCGCCGACGAC
>JASLEQ010000163.1 GCA_030151135.1 Candidatus Sulfotelmatobacter sp.
CATTCACCACGACTACCTGCAAGCCGGAGCGGAAATCGTCGAAACGAATACATTCGGCGCGAATTCCTTCCGCCTGGCCCGCCACAGCCTGGCCGACAAGGTTCGGGACATTAACTTTGCCGGAGCGCGACTTGCGCGCGAGGCCACCAAAAGCTTCGATGTTTGGGTTGCCGGATCGGTTGGCCCGTTGGGCACGCGGATCGAACCTCTGGGGAAAACTTCGTACCAGGAAGCCCGCGACGCATTTCGACAGCAGATTGCCGCATTAGTCGAGGGCGGCGTGGACCTGATCATGCTGGAGACATTTGGCTATCTGGAGGAGATTCATCAGGCGATGCTGGCGGCGAGGGACGTATCGGCGTCGATAATTATCGTGGCGCAAGTCACGATCGATGAGGACGGCAACTGTTTGGACGGTTCGGATCCGGAAACCTTTGTTCCGAAGCTGGAGGAGTGGGGGGCCGACGTTATTGGCTGTAACTGCAGCGTGGGCCCCGTAGCGATGCTGGAGGCGATGGAGCGCGTGAGAGCGGTGACTTCCCTGCCGCTGGCAGCGCAACCGAACGCTGGGATTCCGCGGTCGGTGGATGGCAGAAACATCTATTTGTGTTCGCCGGAGTATATGGCGAGCTATGCGCGGAAGTTTGTGGCGGCGGGAGTTCGGCTGGTGGGTGGATGTTGCGGAACGACACCCGACCACATTCGCACGATGAAATCGGCGCTACGCGTGGGGGAAGCGCGGGGAAAGACATCGTCGGCCCAGGCCAGTGAGGGGCATAAGACGCCGAAGACGGTTCCGTCGATTCCGCTGGAGAATCGTTCTCCCCTGGGCGCGAAGCTGGCACGCGGCGAGTTTGTGACGATGGTCGAGATCGTGCCGCCGAAAGGGATTGATGTTGCGAAAGAGGTGGAAGGCGCTCGCTTCCTGAAGTCGGTTGGCGTCGATGCCGTGAATATTCCAGATAGTCCGCGGGCGTCGGCGCGCATGAGCAACCAGGCATTATCACTGCTGATCCAGCGGGAGGTTGGGATTGATGCGATTTTGCATTACACCTGCCGGGACCGGAACGTGTTGTGCATCCAGAGCGACTTGCTGGGCGCGGCGGCGGTAGGGATTCGCAACCTGATTTGCATTACCGGCGATCCGCCAAAGATGGGGAACTATCCGGATGCAACCGCGGTGTTTGATGTGGATGCGATCGGGCTGGTGAACATTGTGCGGAGCCTGAACCAGGGGCTGGACCTTGGGGCGAATCCGATTGGAACGGGGACCGGATTCGTGATCGGCGTGGGGGCGAATCCGGGGCTGACCGATCTGGATGAAGAGATCAAGCGCTTCGAATACAAGGTTGAGGCAGGCGCGGAATATGCGGTAACGCAGCCGGTGTTCGATCTACGGTTGCTGGAGAATTTCCTGAAGCGGATCGAGCACTGCCGGATTCCAGTGGTGGCAGGGATTTGGCCGCTGGTGAGCGTGCGCAATGCGGAGTTCATGAAGAACGAGCTGCGGGTGTCGGTGCCGGACGCGATCCTGGAGCGGATGGCTCGGGCACAGACGCCGGAGGCAGCGCGGGCGGAAGGCGTCGCGATCGCGCGCGAGATGCTGATTGCAGCGCGGCAGATGGTGCAAGGGGCGCAGATCAGCGCTCCCATGGGACGGTATAGCTCGGCGGTGGATGTGCTCGAGGCGCTAGGGACGAACGCACCAACCACGCCGGCCTGACACCCCTGCAGTCAGTGGGTGAAGCCGCCGTTGTGTTGCCCCCTTACAGCGCGGCTTAAAGCCGCGCCCTTTCAAAGCGGAATCATTCCGCCCGGATCGCGATCAACGGTTCGATTTGTGTAGCGCGCAGGGCGGGTATCAGAGTGGCTGCCATTGCTACCAGCACGAACGCCGCGGCTATCGCTACGAACGTGAGCGGATCCGTCGGGCTCACCTGAAACAGGAGATCTTGCAGCAGGCGAGTTGCCAAGACGGCTCCGCCGAGACCCAGTGCGACTCCGCTTCCAACCAGAATGAATCCCCGCTTGAGCAGAAGATAGAGCAGGTTGCGATTCTGAGCACCGAGGGCGCGACGGATGCCGATCTCGCGCGTGCGGCGGATTACCGCATAGGAAATCACTCCATACAGTCCCAGTAACGCCAGCCCGACAGCACCCACCGCGAACACCCCAAGCAGTCGCACCATGAGGCGCAACTCTCCTTCCGAGGACTCGATGATTTCATTCATAGTTGAGATTTGCGAGATTGGCTGGTCGCGATCCAGTTGCAGTATGGCGTTGCGGATGGGAGTACTCAGAGATCGCGGATCATGCGTGGCACGTATAACGAGCATTGCGGATTGCAGCGGCTGCTGTGCGCAGGAATAGTAAATCTCTGGACGGGGTGCCCGATCGCGTCCCGTGTGATGTACATCCGCGACGATTCCGATGATCTGATGCGGTCGAAGCTCAGACCCGGAAAGGACCGTTTGGCCGATGGGATCGGGTCCAGCGGGATACTCGGGCCAGAAGGTCTTTGCGAACGCTTCGCTGATGATGGCGACGTTGTTTGAAGATTTATTGTCGTGCGCATTGAATTCCCTGCCCCTGACTACGGGAATTCGCAAGGTCTGAAAATAGCTGTTGGTAACGTTTTGAAGGATTGCGATCGGGCGATCATTCAGGGATGCGAGTGGCCTGCCGCTGACCTGAACTGTGGTCCCCATGAATCCATCCATTGGTACAGTCGTGGTGAGTGCTGCGTTCGTTACGCCTGGAACGGCGGCGGTCCGTTCGACAATTTCTTCGTAGAATGCCGCGCGCTTTTCGTCGCTGTCATAGCGCGTTGGCGAAAGTGCGACTTTCATGGTGAGCAAGCCTGTGGGCTGGAATCCGGGATAGACGCCCGCCATGTGAACCATGCTCTCAATCAGCAGCGAGGCGCTGATTACCAGAACGATGGAAAGTGTAACTTGTCCGACGACGAGCAAGCCGAGAGCCCCTTGGATGGGATTCGGCGACGAACCGCCGCTGGTTTCCCCGCTTCCGCGCAGGACGGCCGAGAGGTCCGTTCTTGACGAGACCCCAGCCGGTACAAGTCCGAAGATTATGCCTACGAGCACGCTCGCGGTAATTCCGAACATTAGAACCGTTCCATCCAGATGGATCGCGGCGGCGCGAGGCAAATCGATGAGGGAGATGTTTCGTACGACATTGAGACTAGCCGCTGTGAATGCGATGCCGATGGCGCCACCGGTAAGAGCAAGCAGCAGGCTCTCGGCGAGCAACTGGCGAATGATTCTTCCGCGGCCGGCGCCGATGGCGGCGCGCACGGCGAATTCACGGGTCCGGCTGACGGCGCGCGCCAGCATCATGCCGCCGGTATTGGCGCAGACAATCAGCAGTACAAATCCGACGGCACCGAAAAGCATCCATAACTTTGCGCGTACGTCCGCAACGAGCACATCTTTCAAAGGCCGGACAGGATCGGTGATCTGCGGATCTTTCATGTCGAGCATGCCGGGATTGGCCGCGGCGTATTGCCGATTGAGGACGGCAAGTTCCGAAGTCGCGGCGGCCGGTGTCACGTCATAGCGAAGGCGCCCGAAGATGCTGAGGATTGGACTGAGAGGACGGCCAAACGGAGGAATGATCGACCATTCCGACGGGCGCGTGAGCCAAACGTCGACGCCCTTCATGGGAAATTCGAAACCGGCGGGAAGAATGCCGACAACAGTATGAGGTTTCCCTGCAAGATTTATGGTCTTGCCGAGGATGCCCGAGTCTGTGCCGAATCGGCGTTGCCACAGACTGGTACTGATGATAGCGACTGCAGGTGCGCCTTCTCGGTCCTCTTGATCGAGGAACCCGCGGCCCAAGGCTGGCGCTACGCCGAGGATCGTCAAGAAGTTTGCGGAAACGCGGGCAGCGTCGAGAACTTCGGGCTGCCCGCTGCCGGAGAGAGCGACGTGCTCCAGTCCGTTCGTGTAGGCACCCACGCCGTCGTAGGAGCGACTCGCGGCTTTGACGTGCGCAAAGCGGATGGGTGTTGCGCCATCGGCGACGATCACAACACGATCGGGATCGTGATACGGGAGAGGCTGAAGTAGTACTGCGCGGATCACCGAAAAGATGGTTGTGTCGGCGCTGATGCCAACGGCAAGCAAGAAGATCACGCCCAGAGAAAATGCGGGATGCTTCCGAAGGTTACGTGTTGCGGAGTGAAGGTCGTGCCCGATTGATTGCAAAATCGTTTTAGCGATCATCGCAGTGCTCCGATGAGAGGTCAGTTCGGAAATTTCGGGACGCAAGTGCCGATCCGGGAACTAGTCATTCACATTTTTCGATGTTGTGCATAGAAAAGACTGGACACAGCCGCGGAAACGTTGCATTAGAATATATGTACGGAGCGAAACGTCGTTGCCAAAATTTGAAGAGTGCCTCCAGCGACTGGAGCGGATAGTTCAGGAACTGGAAAAGGGAGAAGTCCCGTTAGAGAAATCTCTGACGCTCTTCGAAGAGGGCATGCAACTGTCTTCTGCCTGCCGGAAGGAACTGGAAGAGGCAGAAGGAAAAGTTGAGATTCTACTGAAAAAGAACGGAAAGCTCCAGGCCGAACCATTCGAACCGGGAAACGAAAAGGCGTCCAACCGCCGCTAGACTTCACGGTTTGAGAAACAAAACAAGCTGTCTGTGGAGTTGTGGTTCTTAGCCACCCCGCAGCTTTCGACGAACGTTAACGAGGTCGTTGACCGACGTAAGAATCGGGGGATGTATGGTCCATCGTGTTGTACTTCTTGAGAAAGATCCGGGCGTGGCCCGGTCCCTGGCCGGCGGACTCCGCACTCACTTTTCGGTACACGTGACTCAGTCGCATGACGAGTTGCGGCAGAAAGTGGAACGAAGCCGTCCGGAAGCCGTGGTCCTGAACATCGAGTACGGACCGCTTACGGATGTTGAGAGCCTGCACCGTGAATTTCCAGAGCTGCCGATTGTGTGCACGCATCGCATTCCTGACGAAGACATGTGGATGGCGGCACTGCAAGCCGGGGCCAGCGACGTTTGCCCGGCCGACGATGTGAACAACATTCTGAGTTCCGTGCTGCGCAGCACGACGCTGTCACGAGGCGCCGCAGCATAACTTCTTAGTGTTTCCACCTGAAGGGACGCCGCCGGGCGTCCTTTTCTGTTTGTGTTCTGCTTTTGTGAATCGTACGCAGCGGCGTCTTTCCCAACGCGCAGGCTTGTTATACTGCCACGTCATGCTGAAAGAGATCTTGCAGCAGGGGCAGCAGTTGACGGACGGTGCGCTCGACCGGCTGATCCCAC
>JASLEQ010000174.1 GCA_030151135.1 Candidatus Sulfotelmatobacter sp.
CAAGAGCTTTAGACTTCCGCGGCATTTTAGCGTGAGGATGTCTGCAACCGAACGAACGAAGCTTTTATCGCTGAGAACGCGGAGAACTTCCGCAGAGGGCGCGGAGGAAGTCGGATTCTTGACGTGCCGCCGCTGTTTACGATTTCGCTTCTGCAGGCAGCAGTAAACTGGCGACCCATCCTACGCTGAAGGTGACGGCGGATCCGATCATGACCCACCATGTCCAGGGGATGTGGGTGGCGAGCCAGAGATAGAGATCGATCGAGAAGCCGCAAAGCATGCCAACGAAAACGCCGGATTGATTGGCCCGCCTGGTGAGAACCCCGAGCAAGAATGCCCCGAGGAGCGCTCCGTAAGCGACGGAGGCAATCTGCAGTCCGACTTCGACGACGCGGCCAGCTTTGTGAAGAGCGATGATAGCCAGCGCAAACAGGACGATCGCCCAGAGGACGGTCGCGACACGGGAGAGGCGCATATTTCGCTGCTCGTCGGAGTGCGGGCGGAGGCGCGCGTAGAAATCCATGATGGCGCTGGAGGAAAGGGAATTCAGCGCGGCACTCAGATTCGACATGGCGGCGGCGAGGATGGCTGCGATCAGCAGTCCTGAGATGCCATGGGGCATTTTGCTGACGATAAAGGTGGGATAGATGCGGTCGGGCCGCAGGAAGACTGCAGAGGGGACGCGGTAGTAGGCCCAGAGCATCACGCCTACGATCAGGAAGAGGGCGAAGAGAAACAGGATTGCGACGCCGCTGGCAATCAGGGCGGTGACGGATTGTTTCTGGCCGCGGGCGGCTAACAGACGCTGCACGATGAGTTGATCGGTTCCGTGACTGGCGGTGGTGAAGATGGCTCCGCCAATGAGACCGGACCAGAAGGTATAGGGGATCCAGAAGTTCGGAGTGAAGTTAAAGACCTGGAGTTTGCCAGCGGTGGCTGCCGCGGAGTGAATGGCAGGCCATCCGCCGGGAACGAGGTGAATGATGGTGACGAGGCCGATGAGCGTGCCCCCAACGTAAATCACGGTTTGCACGACGTCGGTCCAGATGACGGCGGCGAGGCCTCCTTCAAACGTATAGATGAGCGTCAATGCCGTGATGATGGCGATCGATGCGACCTGACCGGTTCCGAGCGCGATGGAGACGACAATCGACACGGCATAGACGCGGACACCTTCGGCGGCGGAGCGGGTCAGCAGAAACAGTCCGGCGGTGAGGGAGCGCAGCGTGCGTCCGAAGCGGCGCTCAATGAGTTCGTATGCCGTATAGAGGTCGCCACGAAAGTAGTGAGGAAGAAGAAGGAAGCAGATGATGATGCGGCCGACGACGTATCCCATAACAACCTGGAGGAAGGTGAGGTTCGTGTCGTAGGCGAGGCCGGGGATGCTGATGATGGTGAGCGTGCTGGTTTCGGCGGCGACGATGGAGAGCGAGATGGCCCACCAGGGAATGTCGCGTCCGGCGAGGAAGTAGTCGCGGAGGGTGCGCTGTTTTTTTCGAAAGCGCAGGCCGAACAGCGTAATGCCCGCGAGGTAGAGAGCGATGATGGCGAAATCGAGCTGATTGAGGCCCATTTGGCGTTGAAGGTCATTATCGTTGCCATTGAGAATTTGTGCGAGTGAGACTCTTTGCTCCAGCGCGCTGGTTACGAGTGTGCTTCCTGCCGACAGATGAGTATTTGCGCTGTGTTAGAACTAAGCCGTGCCTTACTTTCTGGGAATTGATGGGGGCGGGACGAAGACCACATGCGCGGTGGGCGATGAGTCTCGCGTGTTGGCGACGGCAACTGCCGGGCCGAGCAACATTGTGCGCGTGGGAGAGGCGCAAACGCGGGAGTCGTTGCAGATGGCGGTTCGCCAGGCATGCGCGGCGGCGGGGATTACTGCTTCCCAGATTGCGGGGACTTGCGCGGGAGGATCGGGTGCGGGGCGTCCGGAGCTGGCGGAGGTGGTGCGGTCGATCCTGGCGGAGATTTTGCCGGCACCGATCCTGGTGATGGGTGACATGCAGACGGCCCTGGAGGCGGCATTCGATACGGGTGCGGGGATGGTGGTGAACGCAGGGACGGGATCGTTTGCATACGGGCGCAATTCGGGAGGAGAGAGTCTGCGCGCGGGCGGGTGGGGATTTGCGATTGGCGACGAAGGATCCGCGCATTGGATTGGCAGGGAAGCAGTGCGCGCGGTGTTGCAGGAAAGCGAGCGTGGAGACGATGCGAAAGCATTTATTGAGACATCGTTAGTGCAAGGCCTGTTCAAGGCGTGGGGAGTGCGGTCATTCCTGGATTTGGCGCGTGCGGGGAATTCGGTGCCTCCGCCGGATTTTGCGAAGCTGTTTCCGGCGGTGGTGGCGAGCAAGGATGAGATTGCGCGAAATGTGCTGCGGGATGCGGGAAGGGAACTGGCGCGGCTGGGCGAAGTGGTGTTGCACAAATTGTTTGGGGCAGAGGAGACGGCTGTCCCGGTGGCCACGACGGGAGGTGTCTTTCGTCATGCGGAGCTGGTGCGGCAGGTTTTTTACAATGAGCTGCGGAAAATCGATGCGCGCGCGCAGGTGAAGACGGAGGTTGTGGATCCGGTGGAGGGCGCGCTGCGGATGGCTCGACGGGGATTCAAATAGGTCGCTGACCGAAGAGATCGCTGAGGGCCGCGAAGGATCAACTTCGCTATCTGTCATGGATGAAGCTTCCAAGCTCGAACCTGCAATCCCTTTCACGGACGTCAGTGTTTCAAGCACTCAACCTTCGGACGCGTCGCGTCTGAACGAAGATCTCGCGACCGCGAGATTGAAAGACCCCGAAATCACCAAAGAGGCAATCGAGGAGATTGCTCGCGATTCCGGGGCCATGAAGTCGAGGAAGGTGCGGCTGGCGATGGCGGTGCATGCCAGGACTCCGCGGCGAATCGCGCTAAGAGTGGTTCGCGAACTCTACACATTTGAGTTGATGCAGTTTGCGTTGCTGCCGGTCGCTCCGGCGGATCTGAAGCGGATGGCCGAGGAGTTGCTGATTGGACGCCTGCCCTCGATCACGTTGGGGGAGCGGATTGCTTTGGCGCGGCGCTGCTCGGGTGCGGTGGCCGGCGGGTTGATGCTGGATAAGGAGCCGCGGGTTTGGCAGACGGCGCTGGAGAATCCGCGGCTGACGGAAGCGGGAGTGCTCCGCGCTTTGCTGAAGACGGGTGCGTCGCGGGCGTTGGTGGAGAAGGTTTGCCATCATGCGAAGTGGTCGGTGCGGATAGAGGTCCGAATGGCTCTGCTGCGGAGTGCGCACACGCCGGTGGCGAAGGCGATTGAATTTGCGCGGCGGATTCCTGCGGAGCAATTACGCGACATATTGCAGGCATCGAAGTTGCCCGAGAGCGTGAAGCGGGTGTTGCGGGGAGAAGTTCAGGATGTGTAGGTGAAATTGTTGCTGATCGCGGCAAAGAGCTTTTACCGCTGAGTTCGCGGAGAGAACCTCTACCGCCCGATTATCTGCCTCCACCTACCGGCAAAATTGCTCCCGTTACGTACGATGCGGCGGGGGAAAGTAGCCAGAGGACTGCTTCAGCGATTTCTTCCGGTTGGCCGGCGCGGTTCATGGGGATTGTCGGCATAAGGCGCTGCAGGCGGCCGGGTTCGCCATTGGTGGCATGGAGATCAGTGTCGGTAAGTCCCGGAGCGACCGCATTCACACGAATTCCTTCCGTTGCCACTTCGCGGGCCAAGCCAATGGTGAAGCTATCGATGGCGCCTTTCGATGCCGCGTAATGGACCCACTCGCCAGCGGCTCCGGTGTGGACGGCGCGAGAGGAGATATTGACGATCGCTCCGCCATTGCCACCGCGGCGCGTTGACATGCGGCGGACGGCCTCCCTGGCGCAGAGAATTGATCCCGTCACGTTGACGGCGAAAGTCTTGTGGATGGCTTGGGCCGTGACATCTTCGACGCGGGCGAATCCTCCGGTGATGCCGGCATTGTTGACCAGCGCGGTGATGGGGCCGAGTTCGCTCTCTGCCGTTTCGAACATGCGCAAGATTTGCGCTTCATCAGAGACATCGGCGGGAATAGCGATAGCGCGTCCGCCATTTTTAACGATCCCAGTTGCGATTGCTTCGGCTTCTTTCTTGCCTGTTGAGTAATTTACGGCGACGGCATAGGCGTGCTTCGCGCCAAGGCGGGCGATGGCAGCGCCGATTCCCCGGCTGGCGCCGGTCACGATCAACGTGCCGTGAGAATTGGTGGCCGGTCCGGAATTCACCGTTATACCTTCATACCTTCGCGAGTTCGCGCTTCCCGTGCATCAGCTCAATGATTGCCTCATACACACGCCGGCGCGCTTCGTGGCGCTCGTATGCTCGCGTGATGTAACGGACGCGGACCTCGACGCCGCTGCCGGTAGGTTGGACATTGATGCCGGGAAACGCTTTGAGGGTCTTGGCGCGGTATTTGGTTGTGGTCTCCTGCCACTCCGCTTCCGCTTTGGCAGCGTTGGTAGCGGTTTCGTTTTCCACGATCTTCTGAATACCGTCGATCACCGGGTAGGGATCCTGGCTGGAAGGGATTTGCAGCTTCAGTTCGTCCCACATCCACTGGCCCGAGGTGGTGAAGTTAAAGAAATGGCCTTCGATGGCGAAGCTGTTGACGAAGGAGACGCGGCGGCCGGTGGGATGGCTGGAGTCGGTCCAATTGCCGGTTTCGAGCAAAACAGTTTTGAGGAGGCCGACCTCGACGACTTCGCCGCTGACGCCGTTGATCTCGACCCAATCGCCGACGCGAATTCCGTTCCGGCCCATGAGGATGAACCATCCGAAGAAGGCGACGATGAAATCTTTCATGGCGACGGTAAGGCCGGCGCCCGCCAGGCCGAGAACCGTGGTGGTTTGCGTGGGCATGCCGAAGATAATGAAGACAATCACCAGCGCTCCGAGGGCCTGGGTTGCAAATTTGACGACGGCACGAAGGGTGTCGATTCGCTTGTTCTCCGCCGACATCCCCGTAAAAAGGTGATCGATGATGCGAGCCGCGATATAGACGGCGACGAGCACCAGCAGGATCCAGAGGAGCATCTCAATGAGGCGATGCAGGGCGGCGCGCTGGCGAGTACCGACGAAGGCGATCCAGTTGGTGTAGATTTCGCCGAGTTCCTGCTCATCCTGAATACGGCGACCGCGGTCCGCGAGATTTTTCTGGTCAAGCGTGTACTGCTTGAGGGCAGAGAGTGCGGCGGTGGCGCTGGCCTGCGAATCTTCACGATGCGCCGCGGTGGCGCCGCGGGAAAATCCCTGGGCCTGCTGCCTGGCGGACTCGCGGGCCTCTTTATCTTTTTCGACCTGGACCTCAAGCTGGGCGCGTCTTTGCACGAGGTATTGCTGTTTTTCGCCGGACTCCTTGAGAGCGGCTTGCAACTGCCATTTTTTATCGCGCAAAGCGCGCCACGCTTGAAAGACACTCCAAAGCGTATGGGCTGCAAAGTCCTGCTCGTGTGGGTTCACGGCGGAGCCGGCGGCCGCCGCGTTGTGACCGACGGCCTCGTGCTGTTCCTGCAGGCGCTTGATCTTGGCCTGGGGATCGCCACCAGCCTGTTCCAGGTCTTCGGAGGCATCGTCCAGTTCGTCCTGGTCAAGCTCCATTTGCGCCTTGGCGACGTCGATCTGGTCTTGCAGGTTATCTTTCTGCGACTCGGGAGCAGCGGCCAGCTTTCGCGTCAGGGCGTTGATGCTGTCCTGATCGTCTTTGATGGCCTGCTGGGCGTTCGTCTTGCGGGCGAGGATTTCTTTGGCCTCGGGAGATAGCTTTGGCGGATTCAGCTCAGCCTCGCGCA
The DNA here is from genome assembly GCA_030151135.1 of Candidatus Sulfotelmatobacter sp. Next base: position 5,804 of record JASLEQ010000174.1, read on the forward strand.
AGCGGTCGAAAAATGTGAGGTCGACCTCGTGATCGCCAAGCTTTTCGGCCTCATGCGCGAAAGCTTGTTCCTCGGTGGTTCCGGCCATAGCGGCCATGCGCTGCGCGGTTTGCAGAGGGCGGAGATCGATGATGGGGGGCGGCGCCACCGGTGTTTTGCGGCTAAAGGGCTTCTTATCGTGGGTGGTGGATGCCTCGTCGATCTGGATGGGATTGTCCCGTGTCCATTCCAGGCCAGCGACCGCCGCAGCGATCAGCAGGAGCAGGACGATGGCGGTGATCCAGTGCCGCAGTTTCATGGATTTCCTCTAGACGCGTTTCGTTACTCGATCACGAAGTGGGAGGCGAGAAACACTTTAGCAAGAAGTGTTTGCATATTGCCAATGAGAACCATTCGTCGGCTTGCATCACAAAACGCCGGCGGGGTGAGGGATTCGTCCTGACACACGTCGGAGTCCCAGGATTAAATCTGTATGCCTGGCCGATTCGTGAAGCTCGCGTGGCGATTGCCCGTTCCGCCTGGTGCCCGTAAGATGTCACCTTCGCATGTCGAACCTCCACGAATCTGTGACTGCCTTCGCCCGTGTTCCGGGAATGCGGGCCCTGGCCTGGTCTGGCGATTGGCTCTACGCTTCCAGGGGCTACGAAGTATTGCGCGCCCGAATGCAAAGCGCGACCGAGAAACTGAGCTGGCAAACCATGGGTAGTTTTCGGACGAAATGGTACCGGCAAGTTTCGGTCCGAAGCCGCCTGAGTGCACGGCTTTTCCGAGATGGCTTTCACGCGCTTGCCATCTTGCCAACAGGGGGCCTTGTGGGCGCGGTTCCCGGTGCGATGGTGACCATGGCAGCAAATGCGTCGGAGTTTTTTCCGACTCACGTAATTACTCGCGGAACCCGCCCGCTTCACATTGCCGCGACTCCTGAGGGCATTTTGTATTGGGGAGAGTATTTCGACAACGCGTCGCGTGAGGAGGTTCACATCTATGCGTCCCGCGACCAGGGGATGAGTTGGCAGGTGGCGTACACATTCCCCAAAGGCGCAATTCGCCATGTGCACAACATCATTTATGACCGCTGGCAAGCGTGCCTGTGGATTCTGACTGGAGATTATG
>JASLEQ010000204.1 GCA_030151135.1 Candidatus Sulfotelmatobacter sp.
AGACGCGTTTCGTTACTCGATCACGAAGTGGGAGGCGAGAAACACTTTAGCAAGAAGTGTTTGCATATTGCCAATGAGAACCATTCGTCGGCTTGCATCACAAAACGCCGGCGGGGTGAGGGATTCGTCCTGACACACGTAGGAGTCCCAGGATTAAATCTGTATGCCTGGCCGATTCGTGAAGCTCGCGTGGCGATTGCCCGTTCCGCCTGGTGCCCGTAAGATGTCACCTTCGCATGTCGAGCCTCCACGAATCTGTGACTGCCTTCGCCCGTGTTCCGGGAATGCGGGCCCTGGCCTGGTCTGGCGATTGGCTCTACGCTTCCAGGGGCTACGAAGTATTGCGCGCCCGAATACAAAGCGCGACCGAGAAACTGAGCTGACAAACCATGGGTAGTTTTCGGACGAAATGGTACCGGCAAGTTTCGGTCCGAAGCCGGCTGAGTGCACGGCTTTTCCGAGATGGCTTTCACGCGCTTGCCATCTTGCCAACTGGGGGCCTTGTGGGGGCGGTTCCCGGCGCGATGGTGACCATGGCAGCAAATGCGTCGGAGTTTATTCCGACTCACGTAATTACTCGCGGAACTCGCCCGCTTCACATTGCCGCGACTCCTGAGGGCATCTTGTATTGGGGAGAGTATTTCGACAACGCGTCGCGTGAGGAGGTTCACATCTATGCGTCACGCGACCAGGGGATGAGTTGGCAGGTAGCCTACACATTCCCCAAAGGCGCAATTCGCCATGTGCACAACATCATTTATGACCGCTGGCAAGCGTGCCTGTGGATTCTGACTGGAGATTATGGGGACGAATGCCGTGTCCTGCGGGCGTCCTGTGACCTGAGGCAAGTGGATGTTGTGCTGCAAGGGAATCAGCAGGCACGGGCTGTGGCGGCCGTCCCGACGGAACAGGGAATCTTTTTCTCTTCCGACACTCCGCTCGAGGCCAATTTCATTTACCACCTCGATCGGCAGGGAGCGTTGCACAAACTGGCTCCTATCAGCGGTTCGTCAATCTACGGATGCCGCGTCGGAAGGCGGGTATGCTTCTCGACCATGGTCGAACCGAGCGAGGTGAATCGCGAGCGCTTTGTGCAGGTCTATAGCGGGAATATCGCGGGCGAGCCGCAGTGGCAGCCGGTTCTCCGTTGGGAGAAAGACATCTGGCCCATGGGATTTTTTCAGTATGGCAACGCATGCCTTCCCGATGGTGAGAATGCTACCGAGTATCTGGCGCTGACCACGATTGCGGTGAAAGGCGAGGACTTCAGCATGACGCTTTACAAATGGGTGTAAGGGGAGGATTCCGGTAGAATGTTGGTTTTGGCCGGAAGAGCAATTTGATCGCGGATATTATGCTCAGTTTCTTCGCAGAGTTGGCCAGTGCGCCCAAAGGCATCGGCCAATACATCCGTCAGCATTTCCTCGATACGACATTTCGCGGACTGTATCACGCGAACGCATTCGACATCGCGCTGCTGGTGCCGTATTTCATCGTGCTGGTTCTACTAGCAGGGTACGGTGCGCACCGCTACGTGCTCGTCTACCTATATTACAAGCACCGAAAGAATCGAACGACGGAGCCGGCCGCGCAATTCACCGAGTTGCCGCGAGTCACCATTCAGCTGCCGATATTCAACGAGCAGTACGTAGTCGAGCGCTTGCTGGAAGCAGTCTGCAAGATTGATTATCCGCGAGAGAAACTCGAGATCCAGGTGCTTGACGACTCGACGGACGAGACGATCGAGGTGGCGCGCAACCTGGTGGAGCGCTACGCGGCGTTAGGCAATCCGATCTCTTATCATCACCGCACGAATCGACACGGATTCAAGGCGGGAGCGCTGGCTGCGGGACTGGAATCCGCAACCGGCGAGTTTGTGGCGATTTTTGACGCTGACTTCACCCCTCCGGAAGATTTCCTGCTTCGCACGATTCACCACTTCTCCGATCCAAAGATCGGGATGGTGCAAACGCGGTGGACGCATCTCAACCGGAACTATTCTTTCCTCACGCAGGTGGAAGCGATTCTGCTCGACGGGCATTTCGTGCTCGAGCACTCAGGCCGGGCGCGCACCGGCTTGTTTTTCAATTTCAATGGTACGGCAGGCCTGTGGCGCCGCGCCGCCATCGACGATGCCGGCGGCTGGCAGCACGACACATTGACGGAAGATACCGACCTTTCTTATCGCGCCCAACTCAAGGGATGGAAGTTCATCTACCTGCAGGATGTGGAGTGTCCGGCGGAACTGCCAGTTGAGATGACAGCCTTCAAGACGCAGCAGGCGCGGTGGGCGAAAGGTTTGATCCAGACCGGGAAGAAGATCCTTCCGAAGGTCTTGAGCAGCGATGCGCCGCTGCATACCAAGGTGGAAGCCTGGTACCACCTCACGGCCAATATCAGCTATCCACTGATGATCATGCTTTCCGTGCTGCTGCTTCCCGCGATGATCATTCGCTTTTACCAAGGCTGGTTCCAGATGCTCTACATCGACCTACCCCTGTTTATGGCGTCGACGTTCTCGATTTCGAGTTTCTATCTTGTGTCGCAGAAGGAACTCTTCCCGCGAACGTGGCCGCGGTCGCTGATCTATCTGCCATTCCTGATGGCGCTGGGAATTGGCTTGTCGATCACGAACACGAAAGCCGTACTCGAGGCCCTGATTGGGAAACAAAGTTCTTTCGCGCGCACTCCGAAGTACCGGGTCGTCACCAAGCAAGACAAGATTGGTGCGACGAAGTATCGCAAGCGCCTGGGATGGGTTCCGTGGGTGGAGTTGGTGATTGGGACGTACTTCGCGATGACGGTGTATTACGCGGTCGAAAACGAAAATTACATCACCGTACCGTTCCTGCTTTTGTTCGTGGTCGGCTACTGGTACACGGGACTGATGTCGCTGCTGCAGGGCCGGTTTGCGGGGGCTTCCGCCCAGACCACGACTCACACCAAGCCGTTCCCGGTTGGCGTCTAGTTGCACTCAACTCAACAGGGAATGGCAGTGGTCCTAGTGTTCCTTTGATCCGTCATTTACAATCCAGTCGCTGAAAATATCCTCTCAATGAGTTCCAGAGCTTTGCCAGGAGGATGCGATGCCCGGATTGCCCAAAGTTCTTCGCTTCGTTGCCGCCGCGCTTTTGTCGATCATATGCCTGAGTTGCGGAAGTGCCCATGACGCGGACGAATATTTCGTGTTTGTGGCGGCGAACCTGCAGGTGCCGTACTGGAAAACGGCTGGCACCGGGTTCAACAATGCGGCGTCCCAACTGAAAGTGCGCGCCGACTTTATGGGGCCGCAGAACTTCGATCCGAAGGCTGAGCGAGATGCCCTGGATCAGGCTGTCCAGAAGAAGGCAACCGGGATCCTGCTGCAGGTTACCGACGCGAATGTTCTGAAAGACAGCATTGACAAGGCCATTGCGGCCGGCATTCCCGTGATTACGATTGACTCGGACGCTCCCGCGAGCAAACGCCTTTTCTTCATCGGAACCAACAATTATCAGGCAGGATTCACCGGTGGCCAGCGCCTGGCGCAGGAACTGAAGGGCAAGGGAAATGTAGTTGTATTCACCATGCCCGATCAGCCCAACCTGCAGGACCGGCTGCGGGGATATAAAGATGCGTTGGCCAAGACACCGGAAATTAAAATTACGCGGGTGGTCGACATCCAGGGTGATCCACGAATCGCTTTCGACACCACAATGCAGATCATCGGCAAAGAGCGCGACAAAGTAGACGGTTTTGTCTGCCTGGAGGCGCAATCGGGCAAAGAAGTCGCCGGAGTGCTGAACAGCTTTCACATCACGGGCAAGCCGGTGATTGCGATGGATACGGACCAGGAAACGCTGGACTGGATTCAGAAGGGCGTGATCGCCGCGACCATCGCCCAGAAGCCGTACACGATGGCTTTTGTCGGCATGCAGATGCTCGACAATCTTTACCATCACAAGCCGTCGTCCCTGGACAAAGACTGGGCAAAGGACAGTTACGCGCAGATTCCGAGCTTTGTCGATACCGGGTCGGATTTGATCGATAAGACAAGCGTCGCCGAATTCATTGAGGCAGGGAAGAACCTGGCATCGCCGAAGTAGCCGGGTGCAGTTTGATAATTCCAGAGAGAAGGGAACAAACGATGCGGAAGCTGTTTTTGTGCCTGGTGGCTGTGGTGGTGTGCTGCTCATGGGCGATTTCGCTTGATCGACAGCCAGCAGCGGATTATCACGCCCGGCGGGAAGCGCTCTCCAAGAAAGCCGGCGGCCTGATCGTTCTGGTGGCGCCGCTGGAGCGCATGGACGCAGTCTACGGCTTTCGACAGGAAGATAATTTCTACTATCTGTCGGGAATTACGGTGCCCGGAGCCGCGTTGCTGATTGCACCGGCAGCCGAAGCGAAAGGCGAAGCGGCGGCGCGCGCCTATACAGAAATCCTCTTTCTTCCGCCACGCAATCTCCGTCTCGAAAAATTTACCGGACCGCAGTTGGGGGCAGATGATCCGGACGCGACGAAGATCACGGGATTCGATCGAGTCGAAGAGATGGGCAAGTTGCCCGACGAAGTCGCAAAACTGCTTGCGACTGGGCCGCCGATTGTTAACACCGACCTGCCAC
>JASLEQ010000211.1 GCA_030151135.1 Candidatus Sulfotelmatobacter sp.
TGGAATGTATCAGCCGGAAACCTATGCTGTAACGCTCGCCTTCATGATCGTCAGCATGCTTTGCTGGGGTCATGGCGCATGGAGCGACGGATTCGTTGGGTTTCGATCCGGCCCGCTACGAGATGCCGGAGCTAGGCCGCATGCAACGCACTGGGCTACGATCTACTGAAAGAGCTGTTCGAAGATGTTTGACTCCTGAAATCGCCCGTGACGATTCTTGGAGAACGTCGAATGCTTCAGCACCTCCTGATCGACCGTGAGTCCGGTAAACCAGCGCCAGGCAAGATGCATTCGAAGCTCTTCGATCGGCTTGCGCTCGCTCGTTACGCCGTACAGGTATCCGATTAACAGAATTCGAAGCAGACGCTCTGGGTCGATCGACGGTCGCCCGGTATCGCTATAGAGGGCTTTCAGCCTCTCTCGCACGACATCGAAGTTGACGTAGCGATCAATGAGGCGGAGCAAATGATGCTCAGGTACATGATCTTCGATTCGGAAGTAGTAGAAGAGCGAATCTGAACGGCACTGTTGACCCATCATGCAGGGAGGTCTCCAAAGCGGAACCGACAAGGTCATCATGTGGGGCAGGCGAACACGATTCAACTGCAAAATGCCAAACTTGTGCAGAGTTTTTCAACAGCTACTCGCGACTTATGGAAACGGCTCCTCCACACAGCAGCTTGGGTATTTGACTATGGAGTCGGCGGAAAGCGGCCGGAATGGGATTTGGGCACATGCGAGGTCGTTCAAGGCAACCTCGAAAAGGACTTGATCGAGAATTCCGAACGCTGCCTCTTTTACCTGATTCCTTAGTACGATTAAATCTTTCATTGGGGATGAGTCGTCGGCGACTTATCTCCAACAGTGGGGCAGATCACCGGAACCGACAGTTCTATAGTTTCCGTTTGGCCTTCAAAAGCTGAGTGACGCACGCACTCATCGAAAGGCTTCTCGTCATACCAAACGTGATCCGTTTATACGGCAAAACTCGGAGCCGCTAACTCATGGTTGTTCGGACAGGAAGATTGTATCTCAGTACTGCAGGGTGGGTAGCACAATTTCGGTCCACGCGGGGCGGTGCGGATGGGGAGGGAATGAAACGCTCCGCCGTCGACGTCTGGCGAAGCCCAACCGGCGGACCGAATGGCGCGGGGAAGAATTATCTTGAGCTTGAGGTTGTTGAGCACCGGCGGGTAAGAACGGGTCATCTGAACATCCCGCCAGTGTGCGTCATCTGACCCCAGCAAGTTGATTAGGTGCATCACTGTTGTATTGTTCTTTCTTCGGGCAATCGTCCAGATGGTATCGGGCACTCCCAACGTATCGCTGCGCTGACCTTCGATCTGGATCCCGGCCGCCGCAGCCCGCACATCATCGCTCAAGTAGTCTTCATAAGCGACAAGGAAGTCGTAGTAATGACGCAAAGCCTCATGCAATTCAGGCGAGACGGCGAGGCGCGTGTCGGACGACAAGTACTCGCTCGACAGCATGCCGTCCCCCCCGAGTTCTATGTGCGAGGCGCCCGAAGCAAAGATTGCGGCATCGGTCAATAACACGCTGGGCGTGTTGAAGTCTCTCGAAGACGAAAGTGGGCCATCCTTTGGCTGATGCTTGTTGACATAGGCTGCCAAGACGACAGCCTTACTGGGGCACTCGACGTGAACCTGCTCGGGGGTTTCCAAAATGCTGGCGAAGGTTTCACGATCATCCCACAACTCACCGACAGGCGCTGGCGCTCTGCAGGCTTCATCTCCGCGCCACGGATGCGGATCCAGGCTCGTTGCTGACGGAACAACAGATGTCTGCGCTCACCCGGTCATGCCCACAGTGCAAATGCGGCACCCTGCGTGTCGTCGTGCGTTGTTCCGCTGTTGAGCATCCCGGTCCCAGCTTAGCGATTCACTGTGCCACCTTCGACACTTCCTGAGGGAACCATGCGGTCTTGCCTTCCAACTCGGCTCCACGCTTCGACGGCTTATAACCCCCGCCCTCGCTCCCCTTGTGCCTCGAATCGAATAAGCGCAGTTCCCGACTGTCATCCAACCGCCTCATGAACTGTAGGGAGACGGCGAGAACGCCGTCAGCCACGGCTAACTGCACATCATCCTGTGCCCGGTTGGCCGCCTCGGCTCCCCGCAGGCGGCATCCAATCCCCATACATCCACCTTCCTAGCGGCTTAGCGCAAATCGCCGTATCCACACTGCTCCGCACCGGCAGCGTCGACCGCCGCGAATTCCTGCCCGCGGAGCACTGTGGATACGGCACTTGAGATTTGGCAGCAACATAGAAGCGAAAAGCCGACATCCGGGGTTATTGTGGTAAATATTTCACGATTCGATAGAGAGCGACTCTTCTGTGAGGCATGATCTCAGTGTTTCGCGGAGACTCTTCAGCATGGGTGATGAGGAGACAGGCATCCGATGTTTCGCAGGACTGTAATCACGTTCGCGCTGTCAGCGCTTGTCATTGCCGATCTCGGCATGATCGCGATCGCCGTAGCGCGGTATCCGGCGCTGTTTTCCCAGCCAAGAGCACGTACTTTTGAAGTGGAGCCGATCTGTGCGTTGGTCGTCTATGCTGTCGCCATTTTCTGCTTCGCACAACGGCGTGGCGCAGCCTGGAATACGATACTGACGACCGCGGTAATCTTCGGCCTTCTCACTGGCGCGATCGAAGTGCTGAACATGGGGATCGAAAACGGAATTCCTTTTTCATTCCATGGTTCAGCTCTCCAGATTGGCTCCATGCTGACCATTTTTACGCTATGGGGAGTAGCAGGGGGACGAACCGCACGTGCTCTCAACTCAAAACGTGCGGGTTTGCTCGCGGCGGTTTCCAGTGGGGCCATTTGCATGCTTATCGGGGTGACAGCCGGTTTCGTTATCGAATTGTTCGTGGTTCCTCCTGCGCCGGCATATGTTGCCACGTGGGCGGAGTTCAAGCGGAGCGGATGGACGGATGCACGGGCATTTGGGCTGGCGAATACACTCGATTCAGGCTTCACACATCTCGTGATTGCTCCAGTCCTCGCAGTGATCTTCGGAGGCATCGCCTCTTTGCTCGAGCGTTTCTTCGGTTCGAAGTCTGCTCCGGTCGCACCGTAGGGCGCGCCGATATCCAACGGCTGCGGTCACCTTCGACAGACCGCACCTTATGAGGACGGCGGCGAGATCCATGATCGCCAACTCACTCATCCACCCTTCGAAGCTGGCCTGAGCCGATGCCGTACCCATTTCTGCGTGGTTTCCTTCCAAAAAAAAGCGACATCGAAGCAAGCGTCGGGAACTCATCGTTCTCCACTGCCGTACTGGCCCGTGCCCCAGCGCATTCCCCGCGTAATCAAGCCGGGTTGAGATACAGGTTGTCGGCCTTGAGAGGGCAGAGCTCATACCGAGATCAGAATTACACAATTCGTCATTTTCTTTTACAGAAACCAAGGCATCTTAATACTTTGATGCAGACCTGCACGATACTGCGTCGGGGGTACAGTTCCGATTGGAACGTATGAGATGCAAGCATCGACCGGTTCGCACCCATCGCTTCAAGTGACCAGACACCAATTTCCCTGCGCCCGCAAGGGCAGCTCTCCGCTCCGTCCCTTCCTCTGAAGGCCAAGGAGGCCCATCCTGATGCGTGTTCTGAAGTTCTCTATTTCCCTGTGTGTCAGTGCGTTGTTACTGCTTGCAATGCTACCCAATGCCGCGGCGCAAACGCCGGGTGAGATCGTTGCCTACGCCGGCAGCGGGACCGAAAGCTACCAAACCTCGGGCAATGGAGGCCCGGCGCTTGACGCGACCTTCGATCAGCTGAAAGCTGTGGCGCTCGACAAGGCCGGAAACCTCTACATCGCGGACGGGGGGGCCTCCTGCGTCCGCAAAGTCACCGCCGCTACCGGTGTGATTAACGCTTTTGCGGGCCAGTGCAATTCGAGTGGGTATAGCGGGGACGGCGGCCCGGCCATTGACGCCAAGTTGGGTTTCCCTTCAAGTCTTGCCTTCGACAGCGCGGGCGATCTCTATATCGCCGACTTCACCGTAGTCCGCAAGGTAAACGGCACCACTGGAGTGATCACTACGGTGGCAGGAAACGGAACCCAGGGTTTTTCGGGAGACGGTGGTCCGGCCACCAGTGCGGAATTTAACGACATCGCGGCGGTGGCTGTCGATCCGTCCGGGAACATCTACATATCAGACGTGCAACAGAACGATGTCCGCAAGGTAACGGCCTCGACTGGAATCATCACGACAGAGGCCGGAGTCGGCGGCTATGAGGGCGCCTCTGGATATAGCGGGGACGGGGGCCCGGCGGTGGACGCCGTGCTCTATCAGCCCGAGGGGCTGGTCTGCGACAGTGCGGGTAACCTGTACATTGCCGACCAGGGCGGCTCCGTGATCCGCAAGGTCACCACTTCGACCGGCATCATCACCACGTTGATTGGTAGCGGCAAATTCTCGGGGTCCTGGAATATTGCGATGGACGCTGCCGGCAACCTGTATCTCCCGTCATCGAACTGGAACAATGTTCAAAAGTGGACGGCTGCAACCGGGGCGGTCACAACTGTGGCCGGGTCAGGAAATGGCATCCCCGGCTTTTCGGGGAACGGCGGTCCTGCGGTAAGCGCTGAACTCAGGGCGCCCAACGCGGTTGCCGTGGACAGCGCCGGCGATCTCTACATCAGCGACGAGGGGAACTATCAGGTTCGAAAAGTGTATGCCGGCGGCCCGATACAGAGCGTGACCTGGATCTATTCTCCGCACTGGAACGTCCTGGCCGGGCAGAACTTCCAGGTGTCAGGCGGCGCGTATGGCTCGGCCGGCACGGCAGCGGGCACTTTGACCCTGTACGAGGCTGAGTTGATAAACGGGGCACCGCAAAACACCGTGGTATTGGGCACGGCTCAGCTCAATTCCTCGGGACAGGCGACTTTCACCATCAGCCTGGCTGCGGGAGAGTATCAGTTGTGGACGGCGTACGGGGGCGATCCGAACTATGCTCCCAGCCAGAGTTTACCAGTCGTTGTGGGTGCCGGGGAACAAACGGTGGCAGCGCCGTACTTCACTCCCGCTCCGGGAACCTATACCTACAGCCTGCAAGTGGCCATCAATGACACCACCCCTAATGTGAGTATCATCTACACCACGGACGGATCCTATCCTTCCCCGACCAATGGGAAGTCTTATCAGGGCGCGATCCCGGTGACCGCGAACGTCACGATCAGAGCGGTGGCGATCACGCCATACCAGGGGTCCTCTGTCATTTATGCCGACAGCCCGATGGTGACCGCAAGCTATACCATCAATCTTCCCTATGAAGCTCCGCTGCCGCAGGGTCAATGGATTTATCAAAGTACCAGCGCGCAACAAAGCGGCGGAGAAACCAGTTGCACCGGGTATATCGGAGCGACCGGAGTTTACGGCACGTTGGGTGTTCCCGGAGCCGACAATGTACCCGGTTCGCGCGGTCCAGCCGCGCAGTGGACGGGCCTGAATGGGAACCTGTGGCTTTTCGGTGGGCAGTCCCATGTCGGCACATCATGCGCCGACACAAACGATCTGTGGATGTACAACATCAGCACAAAAGAATGGACATGGATGGGCGGCAGCGATAGCTATCCGGTCGGTTACCAGCCGGGCGTGTATGGCACACTGGGCAAGTTTGCCTCGACCAATGTTCCAGGGAGTCGCGATCGTTCCGTCGGCTGGACCGACAAGAGCGGTAACCTATGGCTCTTTGGAGGTTATGGCTACGATGCAACCGGCACACAGGGCTACCTGAACGATTTGTGGGAGTTCAACCCCAGCACGCGTCAGTGGGCCTGGATGGGCGGAAGCAAGGTTGTGAACCAACGAGGCGCATACGGCACCCTGCATGTGGCCCAGGCCGGGAACATTCCGGGAGCGCGCGAAGAAGCGTCAGAGTGGACCGACCATAATGGCAACCTGTGGCTGTTCGGCGGCGTTGGATACGACGGAACGGGAGCTACCGGGAATCTCAACGACCTGTGGGAGTTCAATGTGGCTACCCGTCAATGGGCGTGGATGACGGGAAGCAACACCATCAATCACTACGGCGTGTACGGCACGCTTCATGCTCCCAGCGCAACCAACACACCGGGCGCCCGAGGAGGCGCGGCGGCCTGGGTGGATGCGCAAGGGCTTTTCTGGCTGTTCGGCGGCAACGGAGAAGGTGCTCCAACCACCAGCGGGCTTATGAACGACCTGTGGGAGTTCAATCCCACCAATCTCAACTGGACCTGGGCCGCTGGCAACAGCCGGGTGGGAACATACTCTGGCGTGAACTACGGCTTTAGCAACGGTTCGGCTGGAGTATATGGCACGCTCGGCACTCCCGATCCTGGAAACACGCCGGGATCGCGTTCCGCGGCGTCCACATGGACAGATGCGCAAGGAAATCTATGGCTGTACGGCGGGGGTGGATTCGATAGCGCCGGCAACCTGGGTTATCTCGCCGACCTGTGGGAGTGGGATCGTTCCAAGTGGCTCTGGGCGTGGATGGGCGGAAGCGACTCCCTGCTAACCCAGCAAAGCGCGCCGGGACCCCGAGTGGGAGCGGGCTATTGGACCGACAAGAATGGCAACTTCTGGCTGTTCGGAGGAAACTACAATCAGCATAATTCCCTGAATGACATGTATGAATACATAGCACCGTAGGACGTGAGCCATTCATGGAAGCACAACTCGCCACCCTTTTGGCAAGGTTCGGCAGAAGGGTGGCGAGTTCCGTCTTGAACGGTGTTCGCTGAACGCGCCATCGGGTACATCGCCCAGATCAGCACGATGGCCGAGCCAGCAGAAAAAGCGCAGCACACGTGTGCCGAAGACCGCGGAGACAGACAATGCAAACAGCAGGAGCGCGGTGACCTCCGGAGGATTGATCCCAAGGGCTCCTTCCCCGCGCACATGTTATGAGTGTCAGCGTCGATGACGTTAGGGTGGCACATAGCTCCGATGCTGGGCTCCTTGTAATGGCCGATTATCTACCGCCAATGCAATGATCTAAAAACAAGAACGGTCACTTGTTGGTATAGTCGCTGGCCTTCCGGATAACTAGTTCTGGTTCAACCGTTGACTTC
>JASLEQ010000531.1 GCA_030151135.1 Candidatus Sulfotelmatobacter sp.
CACTCCGCTTCCCGGATCCAGTCTCGCAACAGTTCCGGAAATCCGTAGATTCGGGTCGTCCATAGAAAAAGCCAAACCGATATTGCTGCCCGCTGAAATGATCGTGCTGGTCTCGATGTAGCATCCGCCCATGCTGATGTCCGTGAGGTTAGCAAAGACCGGCACACCGGCCTCCCCGGCTTGAAGTTCAATGGTGACCCGGCATTTCATCCGCGGATGCGAACGCCGGTCTTTATAGGCCATCTGCTTTTGCTTTTCCAAATACATGCGGCGGTCGGCCTCAGCGAGGAGCTGCTCGGCGTCGTTCCCGTCTTCTGGAAAAACTGCACGGCCCACGCTCAACGACAGGATTTCTTCTCCGCAAACCTCGCTTCCCGCGTGTCGCGCCAGAGTTCGCATCTGCTCTGATTTCTTGCTGGCAGCCTCAACACCGAGTCCAGGAGCGATCACCACGAATTCGTCGCCACCCATGCGTGCAACGTAGTCATACTCGCGGCAGCTATCTTTGAGTGCCTGCGCAAACAAGCGAAGCGTGCGATTTCCTTCCAGATGACCGAAGCGGTCATTGATCTGCTTGAAACCATCCATATCCGAGACCATAACGGTCAAGGTTGAATTGTCCCGCTTGCAGCGTGCCAGCTCACGATCCAACTGAAGGAACAGCGACCGCGCATTGGGAAGGCCGGTCAGATAGTCCGTTGTGGCGGAATTCTCAGCCTGCTGGTATTTGAGCGCGTTCTCAATCGCGAGCGCCATTTTTCCGCTGACCGCCAGCAGGATTCGAAGGTGATCGGAAGTGAACGCGTCACGTTCGGCGCCGTACAGTGTCAGCACTCCAATCACTCCGGCAACACCTTGCAGCGGAACAGCCAGCGCCGAACGCAGAGTGCTGAATTTCGACGGATCGTTCAGGTACCCCGGCTCGACAGATGGATTCCCATTGATGATCGGCTTGCGATTCTGCGCAACCCATCCGGACAAGCCTTGCCCAATGGGAATTCGCAATGAAGAAAACAGGCGGTAGTTATCGCCGTTTACATATTCAGGTACCAACTCATTTTCACGCGTCACGTAGATAGCGATCGCGTCATAAGGCACCATTGGCTTCAGCTTGACTGAGAAAACAGAGAGTGTTTCTCCCAGGCTCAGCGAGGCTCCCAGATCCTGGCTGAGTTCGAATAGCGCCTGGGCTTCCTGGCGCGCTGCCGCGATGGACGACAGGAAAGTGGTCTCGCGTCCGGCGTAGTCCTGCGCTTTAACATTCTCAAAGCCGGCCGCAGGTTCCAGCCCGCGCTCGATCTTGATGGCGGTGGACAGCGGCGCGTTCGGGTCTTCTGTGGACTTAGCGACCGCCATTTCCTCAAGATGCTCATACCGTTTCTGCAGGATGTCGACGACCTTTGGATCAAACGATTTTCCCGACTCTGCCGCCAGTTTCTGCATGACTTCTTTAAGCGGCAACGCACGTCGATACTGCCGGTCCGACGCAAGCGCGTCCAGATAATCGACAGCTGAAAGAATTCGCGCGCCAATTGGAATTTCTGCGCCCTTCAAGCCGAGCGGATATCCCGATCCATCCCACTTCTCATGGTGTGCCCTGACGATCGGCACAACAGGGTAGGGGAAACGAACTCGTTCCAGGATCTCTGCCCCCACCAATGTGTGAATCTTCATTTTTTCGAATTCTTCCGGAGTCAGCCTCCCGGGCTTCGAAATGATGTGTTCGGGCACCGCCAGCTTTCCAATGTCATGCAAGAGTGCCGCGGCGTGGAGCGCTTCCAGTTCTGGCCCGCTTATGCCAAGCTCCTTGGCCACCTCAATGGCGTAGACACGCACACGCTGCAGGTGTTCATGGGTGGTGTGATCTTTTGCTTCGATCGCCAGCGCCAAAGCCTCGATCGTCCGTAGATGCAGGTTCGCCATCTCCTCGACGTGGCGTTTTTCATCTTCCAGTTTGCCCAAATAGAGTCGGTAAGAGCGATAGATCAAATACACCGCCGGGAGCACCAGCAGTGACATCTCCCAATTAAACTTCTGGTTCAGCCACGCGATCATGCCGGCGATCCCGGCTCCAACCAGGTAATACGGAAATGACCAGAAGTAGCAATCCACCAGGATCTGGCTAAAAGGCCGGCGTTCCGTTAAAGAAATCACGGCCGCGATCGATCCTGCATTGGCGATGAAATATACGGTTGCCGCCAGACCCAGCAGGACCGGATGGCTGGGGAGGATCAGGTTCACCAGCGGATGGTGATAAAGGACATAAGCCAGCGTAGTGGAGAGGCATCCCGCGCAGACGTTGAACGTGACCTGCACTGCGCCTGGGCGGTCGGGAAACACCGATTGCGCCACCATCGCGATTGCGCCCAGGATCAGCGTCTCCGTAAAACTGAGTTCGAGAACTCCGATCAGGATGAACAGGAAACTGACCGAAAGGGTTCCCGTGATTCCAGGCAGGCTTACCTTCAAACGTGATGCGAGTATTGCGATTCCGAGATAACAAATGAATTCGGCGATATTCTTGCTGCTCTGGTGGGTCGCCCCATAAACAAGGGTACCCGTCCCAGCCACGACGACGAATGCGATGAAAAGCTTCGCCGCGCCCGACATAGTTTTCCACGAGCGCGAACGCTCGGGTAACGCCATAGAATTGCTGGTTGTCTGGCTCATTCGCTCGTGCACACTTCGAGAAGACAGAGATCTCCCCCTGTTACGAATACCAACTAAGCGCTCTATTTACAATGATTTGAACAAGTTGCGAGGAACTTCCGTAACCTGGTGGGGTAACTTTCCGGCTAGTTTTCCGTGGAAGTGATTGCTTTTCCTAGAGCAGCGGGGTGGTCCGCTGCATCCGCCGCCGCTGCAACGCTTTCAGGCGTCCCGACATCTC
>JASLEQ010000265.1 GCA_030151135.1 Candidatus Sulfotelmatobacter sp.
GACAGGCCCTCGATGGGACAGATGTCAATCGACCCATCGAGGGCCTGTCGACTCGGGAGGAGGCCCATGATGTTGCGCGCTGTCTCGCTCAGCAGCCGTCTGCACAGCTGTTGATTGTGACCTCGGACTTCCACACTCGCCGGGCTCTCAGTATTTTCCGGCATGAACTGCCGAACCGCTCATTCTCCATCGCTGCTGCACACGATGACGCTCAATTCGGCATTCGGTGGTGGACACGCCGTCAATGGGCAAAAGTCTGTTTAGACGAATGGCTGCGATTTACTTGGTGGAGTGTGGTCGATCGCTGGAGGTGACCCTTTGTCGCTAATGGATGGAACCTTACGCAGTTGTGACGCAAAGACGCTCTGCCCACCACTCGGTCGCGTTTGCGGACGAAGAAGTTTTTCTTTCGACCTTCACCCCAAGCCGCCACAACTCGCCCAGAACAGCTCCAATGATCTTGTCAATCGCGCCGAGGACAGCTTCACTCAGCGGCTCGCCTGGATCAAAGCGCTCTCCGACCGCGCCTATCAGGAGCACGTTTTCAGGGATATTTCCCAGCATTTCCGCAGCGAGAAGACATTCCGAAACCGCAGGAGAGTGTGGATCTAACCGCTGGGTGGGAATGACGCTGAGCAGTTCTGTCTTGTCGTATTCCAGCACTGTTCCAGGTGGGTGTGCCTCCGTAGAAATGCAATCGACCAGTATCACTGCGTGCTGCCCGGCAATCCGATGCGTTAGATCGAGCGCCGGAGTTCCGAGATCTTCAAGCTGCACGCCGTCTTCGAATGTAAATTGTGTTTCGAGAATATGAACGACATACGGACCCAGCGCATCATCCCCGAGCAGCACATTCCCCATCCCGCCAATCAGTATGCTTTTCACAGGATCTTCGCCGTCGCGATCTTTCGGCCAGCAGGGTCGAATGCGTGACACGCGCACGCCATGCAGGGATCAAACGAATGCACCGTTCGTAGAACTTCCAGCGGCTCTTCCGGCCTTGCAAGCGGCGTATGTAACAGGGATGCTTCGTACGGTCCATGCGCCCCGGCCTGGTCACGCGGGCTCGCGTTCCAAGTGGACGGCACCACCGCCTGGTAGTTCTTGATTTTCTCGTCCTTGATCACGACCCAGTGCGAAAGCGTTCCACGCGGAGCTTCATGCGTTCCGACGCCCTGTACCTCGTGCGAGGGCAGCACTGGAGCGTTGTAGACGCTGTAATCACCTTTCGAAATGTTGTCGACCAGCAATTGCCAATGTTTCTGCGCCAGTTCGGCAAGCATGCAAGCTCGGATCGCACGCGCCGCATGCCGTCCGAGCGTTGAATGCAGCGCGGCCGGGGTGGCTTGCACTCCGCCGATTGCGGCGACTTTTTCGATCGCCATATTTGTGTACTTCTTCGTCAAAGGGTGGCCCTGCGAATATCCAATCAGCACCTGCGCAAGAGGGCCGACCTGCATCGGTTCTCCGTTAAAACGTGGCGCTTTGACCCATGAATACTTCTGCTCCGCTTGCCATCCAGTGAAGGCGGGCTCGGTCTCTCCATTCCAGGGATGTAGCGGTTTCTCGCCCTGGTAGTAGGCGTGCACCACGTCTTCGGTCACGGACTGACGGAACACCGGATCAGCTGCCGTATTGAATCCCTTGACACCAGCAAGATCGGCATTCCGGATGTACCCACCGGGCAAATCGAATTCGGTTGCTCTACTGTCGAGCGGCAGATCGGGAACCGCCAAATAATTCTTCACCCCGCTACCGATCTTGAACCAATCCGGATACATCGCCGCCACCGCGCAGACGTCCACGAAGTACACCTGCTGCACAAATTCCACGACCTCGGCCAGCAGCGACCGAATCATCTCCAGCTTGTCCATTCCTAACGCCGACTGGCTGTCGAGATCGATCGCGTTCGCAACGCCGCCGACTGTCAGGTTCTGGATATGAGGGGTTTTCGATCCAAGAATGCCGACCACCTGTAGCGCCTTCCGCTGATACTCCAGCGCCTGCACATAGTGTGTGAACGCCAGCAGGTTGACCTCTGGCGACAGCTTCATCGCCGGATGTCCCCAATAGCCATTCGCAAAGATCCCCAGTTGCCCGCTCGCGGCTACCGCTTTCACGCGATCTTGCGCAGCTTTCAGTTCGTTTTTCGAATTGCGCGTCCATGGTGACAAGCTTTCTGCCAGCCTCGAAGCCGCCGCCGGATCCGCCTTCGGAATCTGCAGCACGTCAACCCAATCGAGCGCCGACAGCTGATAGAAATGCACAATGTGATCGTGCAGCGCGTGCGCAATCAGGATTAGATTTCGAATGTACTGCGCATTTAAAGGCACTTCCAGCTTCAGAGCGTCTTCCACTGACCGCACGCTGGCCATAGCATGCACGGTCGTGCAAACGCCGCAGAAGCGCTGAGTAAAGAGCCACGCATCTCGCGGATCGCGCCCACGCAGAATCTTCTCGATGCCGCGCCACATGGTGCATGAAGCCCATGCATCGCTGACGACATTGTTGTCGACCTCAACGTCGATGCGGAGGTGTCCTTCAATTCGAGTGATCGGATCAATGGTGATGCGCTTTGCCATAGAAACCTGCTCTTATTCGGAATCTGGAAGCTTTTCGTCTTCGCCGAAATGCCCGTACTTGAAATACCCGGTCCAACGAATGTAAGGACGACGGAACCGGAAGTAACTCGCCATGTCATGCCACTCGCTCAGTGGCGCGGGCAAGATGGCCAGCCGCTTCACCGCGATAAGAAAGCCCAGCACTCCCAGCGAGATGAAGCCGAGAGATACGAGTATTTCGGAGGTGGCGGGGAAATACAGGGCTTCCGGATTGGGGCGGAACGCCAGCGTTGTCGGGCTGAAGCGATAGATCATTCCGCCAGCCGAACTCAGGATGTAGCCCACAAACATCGGCTCAGGAGCTTTGCTCTTCACTGATTTCCACAGTAGCCAGCCGCCGCCCACAATTAACAGCATCTCAAGCCAGAACACGCCGGCGAAGCGGTCCAATCGGAAGGCCGTTCCCAACGCTCCGCGGAACAAGATGTCCAGAACCCGTAATGCCGACCATCCAAAAATCAGCCAGCAAGTGATCTTCGCGGCTTCCTCCAGAACTTCCATATCCATCGCCCGCTTCCACACCAGGCAGCACAGCATCGTCGTTCCGGCGACGCATCCGAATGACATGAATGTCGCGGCTCCCAGATACAGCACCGGCAACCAGGGGGTCTGCCATAGCGGATGCACGCGCTCGCCCGCCAGCAGCATCAGCGCACCGAGCGACGATTGATGCATGCCGGGAAGCAGATATGCTGCCGCAATTAGCAAAGGGAAGAAGTAGTGCAGCCTTTTTTCGATGAGCTCCACAACCGGTCGCAGCCGTGAATCGAAATACCACAACCGCTCCAGCACCGGAGGAATATTCTCCACTGCGAGGGGAATCATCGCGTAAATCGACATGCAGATCGCCACCTCGGCCAACGGCGAGTGCATGTTCCATTTCCACGGAAACACCATCCAGTAGAAGTTCCATGGACGTCCTGCATCGATTCCCAGCAGCAAGAGTCCGCACGCGTATGCCAAAAAGCTAGTCAGCAGCGCCATTCGCATGAGCGAATGCAGTCTCTTCCGCCGAAAGACCCACGCCGCAATGCCGACTGCAAACGCGCCCGATCCCAGCGCTGTCATCACCATCACGTTGAACGTCTTCCAGATGCCCCAGCCGTAGGCGTCATTCATTCCACTGACCGGGCCCAAACCCGCGAGTTCGCGATATCCCGTCAGGATGAATGCAATCACGACCAGTGCAAACAGAACGAGAAAGAATCGGTTGATGACAGGGAAGCCGTACACCGGCACGTAGCGTTCCCAGCGATGCGCCCGCGCATCATTCACTTCGATGATTGCGGTGCTCATAATTGCGCCCTCAATCCGGTTTCTCTCTCGCGTTCATGGGCCTCTTGTTCATGGCCCTTCACGCTCTTTCGGATCACCTGCACCAATCCCGCATAGAGCACGGCCGGCAGCGCGAAATACTGGTAGAAGCGCCGCTGCCAGCGCAACGTCTTCGCCGGAACCGATTCCGGCCCAAGCTCCGGCAATCCGAGCTTCTCAAAGGGCACGCGCGACAAATACAAAGCCTGCGTGCCACCGTTATCGGTCTCTCCATACACACGATCCTGGTAATACCTGTCAGGGCTCTTGGCGATCCGCTGCTTCGCTTCGAGCAACAGCACAGACCTGGGCCCAAAGATCACCGCTCCAGTCGGACATACGCTCGTGCATCCCGGCTTCAAGCCTTGGTCCAGGCGCGTGCTACACAGCTCGCACTTCGTCACGCGAGGATTAAATCCTTTCCACTGGAATCGCGGCACGTGATATGGGCACGTGATCGTGCAGTACCGGCATCCGATACACTTCTCCTCGGTCCAACTGACGATCCCGCTCTCGGGATCCTTATGGAGTGCCTGAAATGGACATCCCGCCGCACATGCTGGATCCAGACAGTGCATGCACTGCCGTTTCACGTACGAGAAGACCGAAGTGTTCTCTTCCTTGTAGAGCTTGATCACGTTGCGGGTGAGATCGTTCAGGTCCGACGGCGCTTGGTGCAGCCCGTCGCCGCGGGTATCCGGAGGCGTCCCGTTCGCCTCCGCACACGCCGCTACGCACGCCTTGCATCCGATGCAGATGCTGGCGTCATACAGCAATCCGACCGCCGCGTTCGGAACCGGGATCTTCTCTCCCGCATGCAACACGTCTGTGCCGACTGCCACCGCCACCGCCGCAGGGACACTCGCCTTCGCCACTCCTGAAAAGAGTTGTCGCCGAGTGATGGCCACGTTATTCCTCTTTCTTCACCGCAGGCTGCTCGAGCCCAGCTTTGGCCTTCTCCGCATGCGCCCGGTCGGCGGCAATCCGCGTCACTCCGGCTTCCATGCTGCTCTGGAAGCGCTGGGAAGTCACCCACGCTGCGCCACCCACAGCTCCTGCGATCGCTCCGACAAGTCCGGCCGCCCCAACTTTTAAAGCGCCGGCGGTGCTGTAAATCGGCGGATACGTATCCGGAGGCGTTGCCAGATGAATCGGAACCGTCTGGAACGTCCCCATCCGCCACACCACGCCTTTTTCCGTGCAACCAACACACGGAACTCCCGTACCGATCGGCCACACGCCCGGAATTTCGTTGAAGTGCCGCGATGCGCACGAGGCATGCGTGACCGGACCTTTGCAGCCCAACTTGTACAAGCACCAGCCCTTGCGGTGCCCTTCATCGCCGAACGAGGCCGCGAATCGGCCTGCATCGAAGTGCGCACGCCGCGGACAGTTCTCGTGGATCACGCGGTCATACGCGAACTTCGGCCGCCCGTACTGATCCAATTCGGGTAAACGCCCCATCGTTACGTACTCAAGCACAACCGCCAGTAGGTTGTAAGGATTGGGAGGGCATCCAGGCAGATTGACAATTGGCTTTCCAGAGATCACGGAGTCCACCCCGACCGCTCCAGTCGGATTCGGATCTGCTGATGGAACTCCGCCCCAAGACGCGCACGATCCCATCGCGATCACAGCTGCCGCCTGACCAGCTATTTCCTTGATGACTTGGATTGCTGGCCGGCTCCCGAGTTCCATGTACACGCCGTCATCGCGAGTCGGTATAGCTCCTTCAACCACCAGAACGTACTTCCCTGCGTTTTCTTCGATCGCGGATTTCAGAGCTGCTTCCGCCTGTGCGCCCGACGCTGCCATTAGCGTCTCGTGGTAATCCAGGGAGATCACATCAAGGATCAGGTGAGCAACATCGGGTGCCGAGGTCCGCAGCAGAGTCTCCGTGCATCCAGTACAGTCCTGGAAGTGAAGCCAAATCACCGACGGCCGTCTCGCTTTTCCCACAAGTTTGGCAACTTGAGCCACAGTGCGGTGGCTCGTCAGGGTCAAACCGATGGGTGCAGCAGCGATGATTTTTGAACATAGCTGTAGAAAATTTCGGCGCGACACGCCGCAGTTTTCCAGATGTGTTGCGATTGTCTGCTTCTCGCCTGTCGACATAGACAGTCTCCCTGGCTTCTTGGCGATCGAAAAACGAGTCTCCCCACTCGAGAGCAAACGGGCTTACGCGCTGACTGGGCGATCGACCGTTGAGTTCTCGGTACCTTGGTCGCGTGGTGGAAAGGGAGTCGCGGGAGCGCCGCACTGTTTAGAAATTGAATCGAAAAAGCCGACTTTCGACCCCGACCAGCGTTCCATCACGGCAATCGTCGAAGATTGGCCGGGGTTATGGTCCGGCAATCATCGAAGACGTGTACGTTTATCGGTTATTCCAGAAACGCCATCAGTGACGAAAATCACAGGTCAATGTGACGACAAGCGCGATGCCGACCCGGTCTGACATTAGGCGAGTTGTGTGCGACTTCGAACCCTCGCGCCCGCGAATGAGTAAACGGCCACGCACAAGTACGCGACCAGCGGGATAACGTATGCCGCGGCAATCCCTTTGCGCTCCGAGATCAATCCCATGATCGGAGTGAGAACGGCTCCTCCCACAATCGCCATCACGAGAAAGGATCCACCGATCTTTGTGTTGGGCCCAAGTTCCTTCAGGCCGAGTGCGAAGATCGTTGGAAACATCACGGACATGAAGAAGCTTGTCAGGAACAATGCCCACAGACCGATCCATCCCGGCATAAGCACACCGACCGCGACCAGAACGACATTGATCACGGCATAGCTACCCAACAATTTGCTGGGATTGAGATATCGCATGAGGTATGCCGAACCAAAACGTCCGATTCCAAATGCCGCCAATGTGCCGGTCAGAAAGTATCCAGCAACTTTCTCCGGCTGGTGCGTAAACTCCTGCACGTATTGAATGAAATAACTCCAAGTCCCAACCTGCGCGCCCACGTACATGAACTGCGCCACCACGGCAAATAAGAAATGTGGATATTTCAGCAGGTCGCTAAAGTGACCGCGATCTTCCCTGCTGCTCTCATGCTCGCTCTGAATGGATGGGAATTCTGTTCGCAAAATCAAGATCGCCCAGAAGATCGCAACGGTGCCGAGGAAAAGGTACGGCTTGATCACGCGGAGCGTTTCCGACCGCAAGTAGGCGTCGTATAAATGCTGAACCTTCATGGCATCAATTTGCCGCGAACTCAGCTCGACACCCGAGAAGATGAAAACGGTGCCAATCAAAACTCCGGTGATCGATCCCAGGGGATTGAACGCCTGCGAAAAGTTCAGCCTGCGCTCTGAGCTATCGGAATCGCCTAACTGCGCAATAAACGGATTCGCCGCCGTTTCGAGAAAAGAGAGACCACTCGCGATCACAAACAGCGCCATCAAGAAGAAGATGTAGCGGCCGGACAGTGCCGCCGGCCAGAACAAGTAACATCCCGATCCATACAGCAGTAGGCCTGCAACGAATCCCGCCTTGTAACCTAGTTTTCGCATCAACAACGCGGCAGGAATGGCCAGCAGGAAATATCCCATGTAAAACGCGAATTGCACCAACCCGGCCTCGAATCGGTTAATCGCGAACGACTTCATGAATTGCCGGATGAGAACGTCGTTCAAATTGTTGGGGATGCCCCACAAATAGAAGAGGGCAGTCACTTCGATGAAGACGAAAATATGACCCCCCGGAAAGAGGCCGTGGCCTTGCTTTGCGATTGTCGTCGGCATGCGGCCGCCCCCCAGTAAAAACAATCTATGATCGAAGACTTAGTCCGGAACGCTGTCCCTCACCGCACTCGGTGAATTCTTAGCGCTCTCTGCGGTCGAACCTTTTGTCGGCTGCGTTCAACGCTCCAGCTTGAAGATGCGATCCATCAACAGCCACTTCTCTCCCGGCTTGGCTTCGGGCAGTGCTTGCTGGAACTTCCACATCAATTGCTCCCATTCCCGGACCTTTGGATTCGCAGCGTCTGCCGCCACCTTGTTCTCAAACGAAAAAGACTCGTTCACTTCCATGATCATGAACATCCGCGTTCCGAGGAGGTATATCTCCATCTGTTCGATCCCCGCCTCACGAATGCTCGCGTTAATCTCGGGCCAGATCTTCTCGTGGTACTTTTTGTACTCCGCAATCAGCTTGGGATCGTTTTTCAGATCCAGCGTCAGACAATAGCGTCGATTCATTCAGGCCTCATCGCATTCTGCTGAGGATAGCGGCTCCGGGCCGCACGGCAAGTCGTGTTTTTCCTCCCGTGCAACTATGCCGCAAGCGAAGTCCAAGCTGCGTTTTTCTGCGACGACTCAATCGCCGCCACAATGAACCTCATCTCCGCTACTCCGTCTTCAATCGTCGGGACCAACAACGAAGACGTATCTGCGGAGCGACCCTCGATTTTCGCCGTGATTTGCTCGGCCAGATCCTTATAAAGTTGCGCAAAGGCTTCCAGATAACCCTCTGGATGTCCGGAGGGAATACGGCTGGCGTGTGCCGCAACCGGAGTTGCCGCCGGGCCCGCACGCCTTATCCACATCGGTGCCTTCCCGAGCGGGCGGAACGATAGGTAATTCGGATCCTCCTGCCCCCATTCCAATCCGGCCTTTTCGCCATAGATCCGGAGGCGCAGATTGTTCTCATTCCCAGCAGCTACCTGACTCGCCCACAACATTCCCCGCACGCCCTTGTCAAATCGCAGCAGCATCTGCACGTTGTCATCAACTCGTCGCCCGGGCACAAATGTCGACAGATCTGCAGCCACATGCTCGCAATGCAATCCGGTCACGAACTCTGCCAGGTTGAAGGCGTGCGTTCCGATGTCACCCAGACAGCCGGCCTGCCCGCTCTGTATGGGATCGGTTCTCCAGACGGCCTGCTTTTGACCAGTCTTCTCCAAAGGCGTGGCTAGCCAATCCTGCGCATATTCGACTTGCACCACGCGGATTGGCCCCAATTCTCCGTCGGCGATCATCTGCCGCGCCTGCCGGATCATCGGATAGCCTGTGTAGTTATGGGTAAGACCAAAGACCAGCCCTGTGCTTTTCACAAGCCGCGCCAGGTCCAGCGCATCCGCGACAGTTGTCGTGACTGGCTTGTCGCAGATGACGTGAATGCCCGCGTCCAAAAACGCCTTCGCTGCCGGGTAGTGCACGTCATTCGGAGTAACAATTGCGGCTACATCGATCCCGTCGTCGCGCTTCGCTTCCGCAATCGCCATCTCACGAAAGTTCGGATAACAGCGCTCTGAAGCAATCAGCAATTCACGCGCGCCAGCGCGTCCCCGCTCGGGATCTGATGATAAAGCCCCGGCGACAAGTTCGTAGCGGTCGTCCATGCGAGCCGCGATTCGATGGACCGCTCCAATAAAGGCTCCGGGACCGCCTCCGACCATTCCCAGACGAAGCCGCCGATTCAACTTTCCTGCCGACATGATTACAAGAACCTCCTGGCAAGTGATCAACACGAAATGCAACAGCGGATCAAATCGAGCACCCGAAATGTCCCGGCAATTCTACTTGTTGTTGGGAACTCAGCGTAAGATTTACGACGTCGAATCCCCGCGGATTGAAACGGTTAGAAAGGAAATATCTCTTCGAATGAAATGCCGAGCCTGCCGTTTTTATCGATGGAGTGTGTTCGTAATCTTTTTAATGTTGCCTGCAATCGCCATAGGCGCCGATTTCAAGGATATTCCCTATCGCGAAATCGAAGGAATAACCTTGACCCTTGATGCACATGTTCCTGACGCCCCAGGCCCATTTGCCACTGCCATCCTCGTTCACGGGGGTGGATGGGTTGCGGGCGATAAACAGCAATACATCACTTACATATTCCAGCCTTTATCGGATGCGGGGTTTGCATGGTTCACCATCAATTATCGGCTCGCTCCCCGGTTCCATTTTCCGGCCGATGCCGAAGACGTGGAAGCGGCCATTCGCTGGATTAAGAGCAACGCGAGCAGATATAGGGTTGATCCGAACCGGATTGCGCTCATCGGTGAATCCGCCGGGGGACATCTGGTCTCATACGTCGGCGCCAAGCATTCTCCGGATACCGGCGTATCTGCTGTGGTCTCGATGTATGGCATCCACGATTTCATCAGCGCTTCGATTGCGTGGCGGCCCCTGCCGGAAGAAATTCTACAGCTGTTCGGAATCCCTGCCGTTGATGCGAACTCCGCACCCATCCTGATCCACGCATCGCCGGTGGCCTTCATCCGCAACGACATGCCTCCGTATCTCCTGATGCACGGCTCCAAAGATGAAGACGTTCCTTACGAGCAATCCGTGGAAATGTGCGAGAAGATGAAAAAAGCAGGGGCCCGCTGCCAGCTTGTCACCATCGAAGGTGCCCCCCACGGTATGGATCATTGGGAATCGCATCCCGAGTGGCTTTGGTACAAGAAAGCGCTGGTTGATTGGCTAAAGAAGACACTCTGAGCGTAGATGATTCAAAGGCCGGCCGCACCTGCAGTAGCATGCCGAGAAGCGGTATCAGGTTTGGAAAACAGTTCCGTCGCTAGCTTTCCGCGCCTGGAAACTGGTCGTGGGCAATTCGCCACTTACTACATACCTTTGTTCGCAAAGTTCTACCCTTCACTCCACAGTATGGCGGCGCGGTTGCAGAAACAAATGTTTTCAGGTTTCAGCAACTATGCGAAGTTATATTTTT
>JASLEQ010000331.1 GCA_030151135.1 Candidatus Sulfotelmatobacter sp.
GGCGAACACAGTGCCGCTGGTCATCATGGGCGGACGCCATTCCGTTGCCAATCTGGACCAGACGGGGGCATTGTTCGCATTCGAAAAACCGATTTCGGTAGAAAATGCGGTGCGCACTTTATCAGCCGCGCGCAACATGATCGTCGACGGACGCCTGCGGTATCACCGCATGGGCTTGGAAGTTCCCGTGCTTGTGCGATGTAAGGGCCAGGAACCCAAAGATGTGCATCTGGTCAACCTCAGCCAGGGCGGGATGCAGGTTCATACAGACCATTTTCTGGATGCGGACTCGATCATGCGCGTCCATTTCGAATTGCCCGGAGCGCGGGCTGCACTCAAGGCACAAGCCCAGGTGGTGTGGAAAGACCAACACGGAAATTTCGGAATGCGCTTTACCAAGCTGGCGCCTCCCGAACGACGCACTTTGCAGCTCTGGCTCGCCCAGCAGTTCCTGGTGAACTAGCTTCCTACGAACGCCGATTCCTTGCGCGAACCATCCGCGCGATTCCAATGACAATCTTTCTTGGAGTTCCCGCTCAGGGGATCTCTTGCGTGGCTATTCGCGATTCATTCGATCGCCGCTGGGCTGGAATTCCGGACATCTTTGTCGTCGTC
This sequence comes from Candidatus Sulfotelmatobacter sp., assembly GCA_030151135.1. The sequence continues at coordinate 616 of JASLEQ010000331.1, forward strand.
GAAGCATCTAGCAGGATCGAGGGAGCAAACTGACAAAGCCGGAAGGGCGGAGTGATACGCACACCAAAGTACATGCCCGAAGGGTCAACCACCAGTAATTGAAAGTCACAGCGAAGCCCGATACCTTAGGCATGAGCCTGTCTTTCGATGGCCACGATCACGTCAAAACCTGAAATTTTAATCTCGGAGCCTCTCTCGGGGACGGGTGCGCGCCCCTGGGCGACCGACTCCGCGAGCGATTCGGAGTTGCCGATGCTGAAGAAGGCATCTTCACAGGATGCGCTTCAAGCATTGCTCGCATTTTCCGCGCTCCACGATCAAATTCGCCGGCGCAAATCGCTGGCGTCGCGCAGCGCAGGATTTGATTCTCCAGTTGCGCAACCCGAGTTCGAAGCCGAAGAGCTGTTCGTCCTCGATGAAGTGTTGCAACTTGTGGCGGAACGGGCGGTAGCGATCACCGGAGCGGACGGTCTGGCCATCGCGCTCGCCGACAATGATCAGATCGTGCTTCGCGCCGCTGCGGGACATGTTCGTCCGGATGTGGGGCAACGGATTGATCGGGACTCCGCCTTCTCGGGCGCTTGCTTCCGCACGGCGCAGATTATCATCTGCGATGACACCGAAACCGATTCGCGCGTAAATCTCGAGGCGTGCCGCAAGATGGGAGCACGGGCGATGGTCGCCGTCCCACTCTGCGGGCGGAGACGCGTGATTGGGGTGCTGGAGGCCTTTTCAGCCTGGCCGTTTGCGTTCAATGAGGCAGATGTCCGGAATTTGAGCTTGCTGGCCGAGCTGATTCTAGGAGCGCTCAAGCCCGAAGACGAAGACCGTTTTGCGCATTCGGCGCAGGTGGCAGCAACGAGTCTTGAAGTTTCAAAGCCCAGTCCGGCAAAAGCGGAGATTGCTAATCGGCCGCCGGCGAGGCCGGAGGCAGTGAAACCAGCGGTCGCACCCGCAGCACCGGTTCAAAACGCGCCAGCGAAGCCGACAGCGCCTTCGAAGGCGAACGCCGCTCCAGGATTGGTGAATGTCCCTCCAGCGCCTGTCGTGTCGGCGGTTCTGGCGACGGAATCCATCGCATCACCAAAAATCGCCGTTCCCACTGATGCTCCAAAGCAGGTTGCGCCACAAGAGTGTAAGACGGCGCTTCCCGCGATCGCCACGACGGCACCCCCGGCTGCAACGATAACCAAACCGATCGCAAGCGAGTCTGCAAAGGCCACTGTACCGACGACGACGAAGGCTGCTGCGCCGGAAGCAAAGGCGGTTGAACGCCAGGAGGCCGCGGCGGTTCCAGTGGTTGCTCCAATTGCGCCCGCGAACAAGTCTGTCGAAAAAGCTGCCGAAGTGAAGCCGGCGATCGAGGACGCACCCGCCAAGGAGAGTTCCGCCGAACCTGCACTTACCTTCGGACAAACACAAGAAGCTTCGAATCGACCATGGTTACTGGTGATGCTGGTCGGGACGGTGATTGCCGCGGCGTTCATCGTTGGGATCTGGTGGAAGGTTAAGACCGCACAGATTGGGGGAGCGATGGTGCAAAACCAGCCCATCCTCGAGCCGGGGCCGATTGCACCGGCGAAAGCTCCCGCGCCCGCTGCCGCTGCCGATTCCAAGGCGGCCGATGATAGTGACGCACTCGACGCGACCGAACCGGAAAACACACCTGCCAGTGCGCAAGAACTTTCGAAATTCCCGCGCGTGACGGCGGTCCGCCACTGGTCATCGGCGGATTCGAGTACCGTGGTTCTCGATCTTGAAGATCAGGTGCAGTATGAGCCTGGGCATCTCGCGAATCCCGAGCGGTTTTATTTCGATCTGCGCGACACACAACTTGCGCCGGAATTGCAGGGCAAGTCGTTCGAAGGAGATTTGCTGATCAGCCACATTCGCGTTGCGCAACCAGTTTCTGGAATGACGCGGGTGGTGCTGGAAGCGCGTCCGAACGCGAGTATTTCGACTCCGCAAGTGAGCCTGGAGCGGGATCCTTACCGGCTCGTGATCCAGGTCAGTAAGGCGGGAGTTTCGCCGAAAGGCGCTGTAAACCTCTTTCCTTCTGCGCCTGAAACGGAGAAGGCGAAACTGTCCATTGTCGTTCCGCCGCCGGGTAAGGAAGACTTGCAACTGCGTGCGCATCTGCCGAAGATGCGGATCGTCGTAGACGCCGGCCACGGAGGCTGGGATCTTGGGACGGTGGGCCGGCGGGGTCTGCTGGAGAAGGACCTGGTGCTTGAGATCGCGCAACGGCTGGGAAAGCTGCTTGAATCGCGGCTGGGCGCGGAGGTTATCTACACGCGTCAGGATGACAACTACATTCCACTCGATGATCGCGCCGTCATCGCGAACCAGGCACAGGCGGATCTGTTTGTTTCAGTGCACGCCAACTACAGCGACTTGCCGTCTGCGCGCGGCGTCGAGACCTATTACACAAACTTCTTCTCCGCTCCAGGATCGAAGGATCTGCCCGCGAATCCGACGCCGAAAGAAGCGGCCATGCGCTCGATGCCGAAGAATATTGCGATGCCGACGCTCACGGCCACGGAACTTCACGAACGCATTGAACAATCACGGCGGCTGGCAGCGAGTGTCCAGCACTCGTTATACGGGACGCTCTCGCTGCAGAATCCAGGATTGCGGGACCGCGGGGTGAAAGAAGCCGGGTTCGTTGTGCTGACGGAAAGTGCGATGCCGGGGATTTTGGCAGAAGTATCATTCGTGTCGAGCCCGACGGACGAGCAGAAACTCCAAAGTGACGGTTACCGCGAGCAGATTGCAGAAGCTCTATATCGCGGAATAGCGCGATATGAGTCGGGAAAAACCGTGAAACTCGCGGCGAAATAGCAGCGCCCCAATACCGGGTCCTCAGACTTACTGTCTCGCGACTACGCCGACATTCATGAAAAAGATCGAAGCCACGGTTTAACCGAACCTCATTTCTGGGTGGGCGGTTCCTTCATATATCCCGTACTGAACGTTCCTTTTGCCTGAGCAATGGGCAATAACGTGGGGTAGAACTGCACAAAAGTTGTGTCGACGGCGCCGTGATCCTGATGGCATGAATAGCAGGCCGCTTCTTTGGGAGTCATCTTCGCGGTCTTGGCATCATCGAATCCGAAGAAGGCCCACTTCCCCTGAAAACGTGCTTCGTCTTTCACGTGGACTTCGAGTCCCATGACTTCGGTGGACTGGAAATTTCCATTCTGATTGATCGATCCCTTGCCCTGGGCCTTGCGCACTTCGAGGACGAGCATGGTTTTGTCGGGCCAGGTTCCGGTCTCGGTGAATGTCTTATAGGACTCGGGATTGACGAACACATTGTCGAACATGTGATGATCCATATTCATTGCGCCAGCGCTGTAACTCATGTCGAAACCGGTAGTGAGATAGACCCATTGGCGGTAGTTCTCCGGTAGCTTGAGTTGATTGTCGGCGGTGTATTCGGGGACGCTGCCGGTGGCGCCAGTCGGCTTCGGTGATGACTTCAGCACAGCCGCGGAAAACAACAAAACAAACAATATAGGAGTGACGATTTTCGTTTTGCTGATCATGGCAGCCATTTTGCACGGAACAAACTCCTGACGCCACACCGTCGGCTGCACAGAGACTGCGTTTCGCTGCATTGTTGCCCGTTTGACCAAGGGCTGGAGTAGGATGCGGATGATGGAGGCAAGACTCAAGAGATTCGAGCCGCCGCGCTGGTACCTGGTTCTAGCGATCTGGCTCGGCATCGCGATCTTCGACGCTACGCAGACTGTTTTTGTGATGCGCGCCGAGGGCATGCATCATTACTGGACGCGATTGTTCTTCACCACGTTGGTCGGCTGGCTTCCGTGGATGCTGGCCACGCCTGTGGCCTTTTGGCTGAATCATCGATATCCCTTGTGGAGGAGTGCGGGGTTTTGGATTTCTCATCTGGCCGCATGTGCCGCGACCGGAGTGCTGGCGTCGGCTTGGCTTGCGTTGTGGGAGGACGTTCTCAATCCGTATGCGTTAAGCCCGGCTCCGGATCCATTTCTGCAGCTCTGGGAGCGCAAGTTTTACAGTGGGATGCTGGCGTACCTCATTCTTTACGGGCTGATTTTGCTGGTTGCGCACATCGCCGACACGCAACGCCGGTTCGCCTTGCAGCAGGCCGAGACTGCCCGGCTTAACGAGCAACTATCAAAGGCGCAACTGAATGCCCTGCGGCGCCAGATCGAGCCACATTTTCTTTTCAATACGTTAAACGCGATTGCCGGAATGGTGCGAGAGCAGCGGAACGACGCCGCGGTAACTATGATCGCCGAGTTGAGCGATTTCCTGCGAAGAGTCGTGAACGACTCCGAACGGCAGGAGGTCCCGCTGGCGGAAGAACTGGAGTTCACTCGGAAGTATTTGGATATCCAGAAAGCGCGATTTGCGGAGCGCCTCGGATTCAGCGTCGACGTACCCGAGGAGTTGATGTCAGCGCTGGTACCGAGCCTGATCCTGCAGCCGATGGTCGAGAATGCGATCAAGCATGGGATTGCGAAACGCGTCCAGGGAGGGACGATTCGAATGGCAGCGGCCCGGTCGAATGGCACGCTGACGGTGCGCATTTACAATGACGGGCCAAGTTTGCCGTCCGATTGGGAACAAAGTGCGGCGGGGATCGGCATCAATAACGTGCGGACACGATTGCAAACTTTGTACGGGAGCCGTTGCGAGCTCAAGCTGCAGAATCAGCGAGGGGGAGTGGAAGCGGCGGTATCGATTCCGTACATCGCGGGCGAATCCGGGGCAACTCATCTTGTGGGTTCTTCGAATCCTGGCTCGCCCAAACTGTAGGCGACTCCACGCGCGAAATGTTTTTGCCAAGGCTGAGATCGTGAGCATCGCGGCCCCAGCTCTCTTCCCCGGATTCAAATGATGACGACAGCGAACGCACAGCCAACTTCGTTCAGTGGTGCGTCTAAGATCCGCGCGATAATTGTGGACGATGAGCCGCTCGCCCGCAGTAACATTGCCGTCCTCCTGAGAAAATACGGCGAAATAGAGATCATTGGAGAATGCGGCTCGGGTGCGGAGGCGCTGGGCGAGATTCGCATTTCCAAGCCGGACCTGCTCTTTCTCGATGTGCAGATGCCGGAATGCGATGGCTTCGACGTGCTCGAGATGCTGGGAAGCGATCTGCCCCCGGCAATCATTTTCGTGACGGCCTATGACCAGTATGCGTTGCGCGCTTTCGACGCGGGGGCGCTCGACTACCTGTTAAAGCCGTTTGACAATGCGCGATTCGAGCTCGCCCTGTCACGGGCGAAGCAGCGTCTGCAAACTGCGAGCCGCGGAGAAAATGTGCGACGTAACCCCGAGCGGATCGTCGTGAAGAGCGCGGGAGAAGTCTGCTTCATAAAACTCCGCGACATCGACTGGATCGAGGCGGCCGATTATTACGCATGCTTGCATGTTGGCGGGAAGAACCATCTGCTGCGGCGCAGTCTTTCGGAACTGGAACAGGAACTCGATCCCGGCCGGTTTTGCCGCGTACATCGCTCAGGAATTGTGAACCTGGATCGCGTTCGCAGCTTGACGCTTCACGAGGATGGCGAATACGAGGTGCTGCTTGAAACCGGCGCCAAGGTGCGATTGAGCCGGAGATACCGCAAAGAACTTGAGGAGAGGCTTGGACCGGGGAACAAGTCGTAAGCCATCACATCGCGGAAAAACCGCATTTTCGGTCACGAATTCACGGGCTGATGGGCTCGGAACTTTTCAGGGCATCGTCGATTGACTGCCCGGAATGCGCGGCGCTTTGCACGATCCGCCATCCGTCATCGAACTTCCTGAAGCCAACAAGTGAACGATAATGCTGGTCTTCGGGATAGAAGGCTGCGCCGATTTCATTTGCCGGAACCCAATGCCAGGTGAACTCGACGTCGGCGCTCGTTCCCTGCTTGCTGATGCCGCTGACCGCTACCAGTTCCCGTCGCGCGGCTGGTACGGCGATGGCAGGCTTACTGGCTTCATCGTTGTGCACCAGCAGGCGGACCGTGTCGACCCCGGCGGGCGTAAGGGAAACGTCCCAGCAAGGCGCCGGTTCGAGGTTGGGCGGACATTTGGCTGAATTCGCGGTGACCCATCCATGACGCTGGAGCACGAGGAATTCCGGTGAAAGATAGTCCTGGTTCGAGACGATACCAGTTTTAAGAACAACGGGTTGCGGTTGGTTGAACTCGGGCGAGGACGCGATCAGATCGGCGGCGAGGCGGCGGGAAAGATAATCGCGCGGAGAGCACGCGCTCAGAAGGGACAGCGCCAACAATGCAAGGATTTCTTTCATGAATTGAGAATTTAAAAGCCGCTTGCTTCGCATGTCTCATGAAGCGAGACGTGGGACATCGCACTTTCTTTGAAAAATCGCCGCGATCACCGACTGGTGATTGTAAATAAACGGGAACGCTTGTGCGGGAGGAAAGGACGATCTGTGATTTGCCCGTCGAACTCCGCAGCCCAGCGGCCCGGAATTTGAGTGGAGCAGCGGGGACATTTTCCCTCCGCGGTCAGGCGGTAATCGGAGATGAAATATCCGTAACGGTGAATGAGTGTTTCATTACATTGCGGACAGCGCGTGTCTTCCCATTGCTCGACCATTCCTGGCAGGTTGCCGGCGTAGATGTAACGCAATCCCGCATGGCGCCCGATGTCCACCGCACGCAGTAGATCCTCGACCGTGGTGTCGCGCTGATCGTTCATCTTGTAATCGGCGTGGAACGCGGTGACGTGCCAGGGAATGTCTGGCGAGACTCCAGCGATGAAGTCGGTGAGCCTGCGAAGTTCATCGTCCGAATCGTTGAAATCGGGGATCAGGAGCGTGACGATTTCAAGCCACATGCCCATCGAGTGGATACGGCGGATGCTGTCGAGAATGGGGCCGATGCGCCCGCCAAGCTCGTGATAGTGCCGGTCATCGAAGCTTTTCAAGTCGACTTTATAAAGGTTGATCCATGGCCGCAGGAATTCGAGCACATGCAGCGTGCCGTTGCCGTTGGAGACGAATCCGGTGACGAGTCCGGCGGCTTTGGCTTCTTTAAAAACTGCGACGGCCCATTCGCTGGTGATCAGGGGCTCGTTGTAGGTGCTGACGATGACCTTGGCGCCTTGACCGATTGCATCGTGGACCATCATCTCAGGCGTGACTTCCAAAGGCGGCGACACGGCGTTAGGATCCCGAAGCGCCTGCGACGTCACCCAATTCTGGCAATATCCGCAGTGCAGGTCGCAACCCAGCATGCCGAAGCTGTACGCCAGGGCTCCGGGATAGGCATGAAAGAAGGGCTTCTTTTCGATGGGATCACACTGCATGCCGGCGGTGTATCCCCAAGGCACGTACAGCTTTCCGCCGCGATTGAAGCGGACCTTGCAGACACCCGCCTGGCCTTCGGGAATCGGGCATGCGTGACCGCAGGAATAACAACGGAGCCGATCGTTTCCGAGGTTCTCAACCAGAGAGGAATCAGCTTCGCGGACGCGCTGATCCAGAACTTCGCGCAGGGTGGCCACGGGTACCTCTTGAATCTATTTTAGCGCCGCGGGCTTGATCGCTTTTGGGTTTCGGCCGTTGGCCCCGGTACTCAGTATTTGTTGCTCAGAAGGCGGCGAAGGTCGGACGCTTATCCGTTTACTTGCTGTGTCAGGATGTGGATTTTGCTTGAGTTGGGGACGGCTTACCTTGGGCAGCGTGTTGCTGGATCCAGCGGCTGGCGTCCTGTTCGATAGACGCGATCTGGGAGCGTGTGAGACGGGCGCGGACGAAGGGTACCAGAGTCTTGCTGGCATCGTCGCCACCCATCCGGGCAACCACCATCCAGAAGTAAGCGCGAGTCGAGTCCTGGGGGACGCCGCGTCCGCTGTAGTAAATCGAGCCCAATTTCGATTCCGCAGGAACATTGCCCTGCTCCGCAGCCTTGGTGAACCAGAGAGCCGCTTGCTCTTCGCTCAGCGGAACGCCGTCACCCGTGGCATAGCGAAGTCCGAGCGCATTTTGGGCCGAAGCATCGCCTTGGTCCGCCAGTTTGCGAAGCTGATCGATGCTGGCTGGTTCGACTGTCGATCTTTCCTCGGGAGCTTTCGATGACGCCAGGACGGTTTGCAGCCGGGCCTCGGAACCAGAATGAAATTTTCCGTGCACCCACGGCATGAGATCACTTTGGATCCACGGGGCCGATATGAAACCGAGCGCGAGTGCGATGGTCGCAGCGGCACAGGTCAGCAATAACAGGTATGAACGCGGCAGGGTCAGGCTGGGCGCGGAATTTTGCGTTTCCGCGTCATCTTCTTCGCGGGCTGCGGCAAACAACACGCTTCCTTGAGGGGCGGTGAAAGCGGGCGGCGCCGTCACCGGCGGCAAGTCTTGCGCGCGAGTCGAACGGTTCACCGCTTCCAGCACGATGTCGGCAATCCGTTGCAGCGCTCGGCCCTCATCGTCGTTGAAAGCATTTGGCTTTCCGGAAAGAACTTCGACGATTCCAATTGCTTTTGCTCCGGCGTGAACCGGAGCCGCCATGATGGAACGGATGCCCAAAGCACGGCAACTCTCGCGATCGACGCGCGTATCGAGTTCCGAATCGTCGCAGCGCAAGAGCATGATTCGTTTGACGCACTCACCCGACAGCCCGGAGCCAACCTGTAAACGTGCGCCGACCGGAGGCGCGTCGGAACCGGCGCTCGCACGGCAAATCATGAAGTTGGGATCTGCATCCAGCAGCGCGATCGCGCTGCCTGAGGCACGGAGCAGCGACTGCGTGCGTTCGGCGAGCAGCGGCAAAGCGCCTGCCAGATCCGAGTTCAGTGCTTCAATTTGGCGCTGGACCACCCTAAGCGCTTCGAGCGTGTCGGTATAGCTCGGCTGAGCCGGTACATGCGCAGCCGTCAATTGGCTTTCCACTTCGCCGTTCGCCACTCCTGCCATCACGTTGACGAAAAGCCATTCCCGCAAACGGATCCGCGACTCCGACGGAAGATCTGAGAAGCGAAGGCCCGTCCGGCCGGATTGATTCTTCCAGACGACCTCTCCGGTGACAAAAATCTGCTGCGGACAATCCGAGAGGTCGAGACATAGGTTCAGCGGTTCGTCCCCCGACAACGGCGACTGGCATTGCAGCGCCAAGCCGTCTTCGCTGATATCGACAATCTCGTGCAGATCGAGGTTGGTGCCTTTGCGTCCAGAGGAAAAGCTGGCGTATGCGGGCGTTTGAATCTTATGCCGCACACGACGACGGCGGTTAGAAATGGGTCGAGGCGCCTGGTTGATCGCAGCCATAGGGACAAAGCCCGAATTCCTGCACGACCATATTAACGCGGGGGGACGCAAGGGGCTAGAGGGGTCGGGATTTGAGGGTCGGACTCCAGGTGGGCGCCACGGTATGGTGGCGATGTCTAGGCCCCAAACGCGGGGTGTCTGGATGAAAGCTCGCGGGCCAAGGTGATTCCCTATCCTGCCCGGCGGACTGCTTCGGAGCGGTGAATGCTTGAGATGCGTGAGATGGCCGCAACCATCATGCCCGAAAGCAATTGCATGGTAGCGACATCGCGTTCGTCAAACGCCCCAGGCGACGACGAGAGCACTTCAAAGACGCCCAGGGTACGGCGGAAATGCCGAAGCGGCGAAACCAGAATTGAGCGGACGCCGAGACGGCGGCAGCTGGCAAGATCGACGCGAGGATTGCGTTCGGCATCGTGGCAGAGCATGATCTCTCCGGAGCGAACGGCCTCGGCGGAGATTCCCGCATCCGTCTGAAGCCGGACACCGAGGTCGGGTGCGGTGCGCCCGGCGCGAGCACGACAGACGATTTCGTCGCCTGCGCGAAGCGCAATCGCGGCTCCAGTTGCTCCCGTCAAATGTTGGGCACGTTCCGTGATGGCACTGATCGCCGGTTCCAGATCGAGCTCTCCAGCATGAATCTCAACATCTTCCGACACCGAAACAGCCTTGAATCCCGAGGCTGGGTGCGCAGCGTTGGCGACGCGAAGTTGGCTCCGCTGGGCCAGCGAAGGCATGCGCGAAGAGTACTCCTCAGAATAGATGGCGTCGGGACTCGGAACCGTATGCAACAGGTCGCGAACCAGGCTGTCGAGCTCGGAATCGGTAATGAGGTGTGCAGTCTGCTGATTGCGCAGAGAGCCGCCCAAAACGCGAGAAAGTCCGATCAGGGCCTTGCTTCCGCAGGCAAGGCAATAAGACTGACTGCTGGTGCTGATCAACTCGCACTGAACACAGAATGTGGCGGACTGCAAAGGAACAAAGGGTACGTCCTTAAAAGCCGTGCCATAAACAGTATTGCCAAGCATGAATGCGTCATCCTCGATTCCATCATGGGTGCCAACGAAACTAAATAGTGGCGAGGGATCGCAAAAGTAACGCGGGAGGTTCCGGGTGTGGAAAAGGGGATTAAAACCCATGCATGAAAATGCGTGCAGCTATCCTGCCTGGGCGGTGATCAGAGCGGCGTGCGAGTCGGGAATAGCGATCAATTCCCCGGAATGCGCGAGTGTCCGGTCAACAGCATCGGCCAGGGCAGTGGGAAAGATGCCGGTTAGTAAATTGACATCCAGTTGCAGGTCGCGCGAGCAGTAGATGCGATGCAGCGTGAACCTGCCGCGGCTGCGATTTGATGAGCTGATGAGATCAAGCGCGATGTTCCAGGTAGCGCGTGCATCGAGTTTAGGAAGTCCTGGCTTGGTCCAGCAGAATGATTCCGAATTGTGGCGGGTCATGGAAAGATCGGCGAGCTTGTGCACCATCTCTCCGGGAAAAAGATTTAATTGCAATTCGAAACCATCGAAGTCGTTGCTTCCGAAAGCTGCCATCAGGATGCGGCGCACCTGATCGAAGTCGCGGGCTACTTTGAGTTCTTCGATGGCCCGGCGGACAGCCAGGTTATTCACAAAGATCTGAGGTTGATCGAGCGTGCGATGCGCCACGCGTGCCAGTTCACCGAATTCGAGATAACCCAGATGCTGGACACCGATCCAGATTCCTATGCCCAGCACGGCGAGGACGAGACCTAAGGAACTTCCGGTGGGCCACAGCAGGAACAGGCTCAGCATGGCAAAAATCGCCGATACGCCGTAAAGCACGATCACTACCTGGCGATGAGTAAGGCCATGCTGCAGGAGCTTGTGGTGAATGTGCTCACGGTCTGCCGTAAAAATGGGCCGTCCGCTGATAAAGCGGCGAATGATGGATAGAACGGTCTCAAGAATCGGTAAACCGAACGAGACGATTGGAATCGCAACCGCAACGATGGTAGGAGCTTTCTGCGCGCCAAAAAGAGCGATGGCGCTGAGCAGGAATCCGATGAAAAGACTCCCGGAGTCTCCCAGAAAAATGGTCGCGGGATTGAAGTTAAACCGGAGAAATCCCAGGATGCACCCTGCCAGTGCAATTGTCATAACCTCAACGAGCAAAGTGCCGTGCTGCAGGGCCACTACGAAGACGACCAGGGTTGAGAAAAGTGCGGAACCGGCTGCCAGGCCATCGAGGCCATCGATCAGGTT
>JASLEQ010000340.1 GCA_030151135.1 Candidatus Sulfotelmatobacter sp.
GCAGCGCTTCGACCGAGGGCCAGACGTTGGCGCAGTCGCTCAGGATGGGGGACTCGAATGCGAGACCTTCGCGGACGGAGAGGATCGCAATGCCGTGGCGTCCGAGATCTCCGCTGACGATAACGGCGTCTCCCGGTTGGACGGAGGCTGGGCCGATCGGCGCGGTCGCGGTTCCCACGTCTCGCAAATCCGGCGAGACGTGGGGTATCCCATTTTCTGTTGTCTCTGACAACCCCGTCGGGGATGACCCATGTCTCGCTGATCTTGCGACACATGGGATTTCGTCAATCACGCCGATTCCAGAAGTGTTGATGAAAATTCCGTCGCCTTTGCCTTTATCGACGACTTTCGTGTCTCCCGTGACTAGCTTTATGTTTGCGTTCGCGGCGGCCTGTTGCATGGAGTTTACGACTGTGCGCAGCGTTTCCATTTCGAGGCCTTCTTCAAGGATGAATCCGGCGCTGAGATAAAGCGGGCGCGCTCCGCACATGGCGAGATCGTTGACCGTACCGTTGATTGCGAGATCGCCGATGTTGCCTCCGGGAAACATTAGCGGGCGGACGACAAAGGAATCGGTGGTGAACGCCAAGCGAGATCCGTTTACAGAAACTACAGCGCCGTCATGGCGCTGTTCGAGCATGGGATTGCCGACAGCGGGGATAAAAATCTTTTCGATGAGCTGATGGGTGAGGCGTCCGCCACCGCCATGGGCGAGGACGATGCGGTCGTCAGCGACTCGCGGGATGGGACAGTTCAGGTTGAATGTTTTGGCGTCTGCCATAGTGATAGTAGGCCGCGCATGCGCCTTCCGACGATACCATGGGCGCGCCCAGCGGATTTTCTGGCGTGCATTTCACGCCGAATGCCGCGCACTCGTGCGGCTTCTTGAGGCCTTGGAGAATGAGTCCGCTGATGCAATCGGGGGATTCCTGCGCGGGCACGCCTTCAAACGGGAAGCGGAGATTGGCGTCGTATTTCTGGAAGCGTCCTCGTAGTTGAAAGCCGCTGGCGGGAATTTCTCCCAGGCCGCGCCATTGACGCGGGCCGATTTCGAAGACCTCGGAGATCGTCTTCTGGGCAGGGCGATTCCCTTCCCTCTTTACGGCACGTACGTATTGATTTTCGACTTCGTGGCGGCCTTCTTCCAGTTGGCTCGCCACCATGAAAATGCCTTCGAGAAGATCGAGCGGCTCGAATCCGGTGACGACGATTGGGACTTTGTATTTTTCTGCAATTGGAAAATACTCTTCGAATCCCATGATCGTGCAGACGTGGCCAGCGGCGAGGAATCCCTGCACCACGCAGTTCTGAGACGAGAGCAGCGCTTCCATGGCTGGGGGGACGAGTACATGCGAAACCAGCAGAGAAAAATTGTTGATGCCATCGTGATCGGCTTGCCAGGCAGCCATCGCGTTCGCGGGCGCTGTCGTTTCGAATCCTACTGCGAAGAAGACGACCTGCTTCTCCGGATTCTGTTTTGCCAGCTTTAGCGCATCGAGTGGTGAGTAGACGATGCGAACGTCGGCGCCTTCGGCCTTGGCGTCGAACAGGCTCTTTGATGATCCCGGGACTCGGAGCATGTCGCCGAACGAGCAGAAGATTGCGTCTGGGCGCTTCGCAATCGCTACAGCCCTGTCGATCAGCTCAATGGGAGTAACGCAGACGGGGCATCCGGGGCCGTGGACCAGCGTGATCTCTTTCGGGAGGAGGTCTTCGAGCCCGCTTTTTACGATGGTATGAGTCTGGCCGCCGCAGATTTCCATGATGGTCCATGGACGAGTGACTTTTTTGCGGATGGCCAACGCGAGTTGCTCAGCGGCCTTGGGGTCGCGGTATTCACTGACGAACTTCACCGAGCTCCTCTTCTATGTCGCCCATCTGCTTCAGGTATTCGAAGACGCGTTGCGCTTCTTCCTCGTCGATCACGCTGATCGCGAATCCCACGTGCACGAGAACGTATTTACCGATTTCGGCTTCGGGAGTATAGGCGAGGCTGATTTCTTTCTTGATGCCGCCGAAATCGACTTTCGCGCGGCGGAAGGCGATGTCGCCAGCGTCCATGATTTCGACGACCTTGCCTGGGACTGCTAGACACATGAGAGAACCTCAGGGGCTAAAGCCCCGACGTACCCTTCCCTTCAACGCGGCTCTGAAGGGCCGCTCTTCCACGTAACTCGCAACACCAGTGGAGCTAACTTGCCATAACGACCTGGCCCAATGCGATCCCGCCATCGTTTGGGGGAACTCGCTGGTGCGTGTGCACGACGTAACCTTTCGATTCAAGCACGGCCGCGGCACGCTCTGTTAGATAACGGTTCTGAAAGACCCCGCCGCTCAGAACGATCTGCTTCTCGCCGGTCTTAGTGGCGACTTCAACGATCCAAGTCACGAGCGCATTGTGAAACCTGGCGGCGATTCTGGAAACGGGCACTTCCTCGCGCTTGTCTTTCAGCACCTCTTCTATCAAGGGAGCCCAATCCCCACCGTTTAAAGAATACGCCTCTTCGGTCTGCAAAGCTCCAATTTCGTTTTCGAGCAGCATGGCGGCTTGTCCTTCGAAGCGGTTCTGGTGAGCGAGGCCTGAGATGGAAGCGACGGCGTCGAAGAGGCGGCCGACACTGGTGGTGTGAGTTGTGTTGATGCTTTTCTCCAGCATCATTTGGACCTTCAACAGTTGGGTTCCCACGTCTCGCAACATCGGCGAGACGTGGGGCATCCCATCTTGTTGTTCGTTCTGCTCAATTGGAAATTCTTTCTCGACCTCGAACAGCAGGCTCGCTGCGGAGCGCCAGCCTTCGCGGACGGCGGCGTCTCCGCCGGGCAGGTTGAAGGGGCGCAGGTGGGCTACGCGGTCGTAGTGATTGTTTTCGACCCGGAAGAATTCGCCGCCCCAGATCGCGCCGTCGAGGCCGTAGCCGGTGCCGTCCCAGGAGACGCCGAGATACGGGCCTTCGACCCCGTTCTCTGCCGCGCAGGCCGCGACGTGCGCTTGATGGTGTTGGACGCGGATGACCAGCAGTCCGGATCTCTCAGCCCATTGCGTGGAAGCATAGTCAGGATGCAGATCGCAGAGGACGGCT
>JASLEQ010000344.1 GCA_030151135.1 Candidatus Sulfotelmatobacter sp.
AGGAACGTTCGGGATCAGTTTGCAGTCAGGGTTAGTTGCTCACGGACCGACTCATAGGTTTTGCGGATGCCGTCCGGCAAGGAAGTGGTAGCCCGCCAGCCCAGCGAGTTGATCTTGCTCACGTCGAGCAGCTTGCGGGGAGTGCCATCCGGACGGGAAGTGTCGAACACCAGCTCGCCCTGATAGTCCAAGGCTTGCATCACAGCTTGCGCGGTCTCGCGAATGGTCTGATCCTGTCCGGAGCCGATGTTGATCAGCGGCGGCGCGTCTGGCAAGAGCAGCCCTTGGTAGATCGACTCGGGAAGGGTCATCAGGTGGATGCAGGCCGCAGCGAGATCCTCGCTGTAGAGAAACTCGCGCAGAGGCTTGCCGGTGCCCCAGACAACGACCTGCTTTTCTCCTGTTTGTTTCGCATGCGCCACTTTGCGGATCAAGGCCGGAAGCACGTGAGAATTTACGGGGTCGAAGTTATCTCCAGGACCGTAGATGTTGGTGGGCATGGCGGCCAGATATTGGGTGCCATATTGACGGTTATAGGACCAGCACATTTCAATGCCGGCGATCTTCGCCAAGGCGTAGGCGCGGTTTGTCGGTTCGAGCGGTCCGGTGAGCAGATACTCTTCCTTGATCGGCTGCGGGGCCAGTTTGGGATAGATGCAGCTCGATCCCAGGAAGAGCAACCGCTTGACTCCGCTGCGGTACGCGGCATCAATGACATTGGTTTGGATTTCGAGGTTCTCTCGAATGAAGTCTGCGGGGAGTGTGTCATTGGCGAGGATCCCGCCCACTTTGGCAGCGGCCAGAATGACATATTCCGGGCGCTGGTCCTCAAAGAAGTCGCGTACGGCGTCGCGTTCGCCAAGATCCAGTTCCGCGCGCGTCCGTAACAGCAGATTCGAGTAGCCCTGCTGTTCCAAGCCGCGGCGAATGGCCGATCCGACGAGGCCGCGATGTCCGGCAACGAAAATGCGACTGTTCTTTTCCATGGCGGTCCCGGTAACTTGTCTATCTTTCATGAGAGTTAAGAACTGTGTAACCGTGCTTCTTCACCAGCGCGTCCCGTTCCGCGGTCTGCAAATCTTCTTCGACCATCTCACGGACTAACTCGTCGAAAGTGGTCTGCGGGTGCCAGTCGAGCTCGCGCTTGGCCTTGGTCGCGTCGCCCTGCAGAGATTCCACCTCGGTGGGGCGATAGTAACGCGGATCGACAGCCACTACGACCTGACCCTTCGCATCGACGCCTTTTTCCTCCGCTCCATGACCATGCCAGGTGATCTGCATGCCCAGATAACGCGCGGCAGCATCGACAAATTCGCGCACGCTGTGCTGTTCCCCGGTTGCGATCACGTAGTCCTTTGGCCCGGGCTGCTGCAACATGAGCCATTGCATTTCGACGTAATCGCGGGCGTGGCCCCAGTCGCGCAACGCATCGAGGTTGCCGAGGTACAGGCAGTCTTGCAGCCCCGTGGTGATGCGCGCGAGCGCGCGCGTGATCTTGCGAGTCACGAAGGTTTCGCCTCGCAGCGGAGACTCATGATTGAACAGAATCCCATTGCAGGCGTAGATCCCGTAGGCTTCGCGATAATTGATGGTAATCCAATAGGCGTAGAGCTTGGCCACCGCATACGGGGAACGCGGATAGAAAGGCGTTGTCTCCTTCTGCGGTATCTCCTGAACGAGGCCATATAACTCGGAGGTGGATGCCTGGTAGAACCGGGTCTTCTTTTCCAGCCCGCAAATGCGGATCGCCTCCAGCAGTCGCAGCGCGCCCAGAGCATCTGTATTCGCGGTGTATTCAGGCTCCTCGAAAGATACCTTCACATGGCTCTGCGCGGCGAGGTTATAGATTTCGTCCGGCTGGACTTTTTGGACGACCTGGATCAGGCTGCTGGAATCGGTCAGATCGCCGTAGTGCAGCATGAGATGACGGCCGGGCTTGTGCGGATCCTCGTAGATGTGGTCGATCCGATTGGTATTCAAAAGCGAGCTGCGGCGCTTGATTCCATGCACCTCGTATCCCTTGTTCAGCAGCAACTCAGCGAGATACGCCCCGTCCTGGCCGGTAATGCCGGTAATGATTGCTCGTTTCACTTCGTCCCTCTTGTTCGGCGGGCATCTCGATCGTGCACCGCACTGGGATGATTCTATGCTGTCGGTTGCCTGCTAAGAATAGTCAGCCCGGGCTAAAGGTCAATCTGGAGCCCTGTTAAAGGATGATCGCATTGGCGGGCGCCCATACAGCGCGCTTATGCCGGGCCCATTTTCTTGGGCGGAGCATTGCCGATTTCGAGCTGTGCCCCTTCCACCCGGCGCTCAGAATCACCATTGGCTCGCTCCAGCGCCGTCATCCGTTCCCGGGCCTTCAAAACAATCAAAAACTCGTAGAATCCGATTAGTACGCAATAAGCAAAGCCGGCATATCCATCCAGTAATCCACCTTTAAGAAAGTACAAGGCCAGAGCCTTCACCAGCGGCCTTGCGGGCATCCGGTAATAGAGCTGTTTCTGATTTCGGCGTTTCTCTTCAAAGGTTTTGGCAAAGAATGCCTTGCGCAGGCTCCAGTCGCGCGAGCGCTCGGCCCGCAACTGCTGCGCCTCCTGCGTGCTGTAAAAATTATGTTTGTCGACCCATTGGGCAATTCCCTTGCTGAACGGAAAGTGATCAAGATAACCGTCGATAGCACTGACGGGGCCGTCGGGAACGGAAACCGGGTGCCCTATGCGCTCATAGCGCATCTTGTCGGGTCGAAACAAGCGCAGGTAGTACGGCGTGGCTTGAACATGCTTCAGCCACGTTCCCATGAAAAAGTCTCTTCGCCGGATTCGAAATGCCACTGACTCCCGCGGATCTTGCACGGCCTGCAGCATGGATTTTGCTAACTCCGGGGTAACGCGCTCGTCAGCATCGATATAAAAGACCCAAGGATACCGAAATTGAATATTTTCAAGCGCCCAGTTTTGCTGCTGCGCGAAGCTGTCGAAGGCGCGATACCAAAGCTTCGCGCCAAGCTGTTGTGCGAGGGCAGCGGTTCGATCAGTGCTGTAAGAATCGAGGACGTGAATATCGTCTGACCAACGCAGCGTGTCGATACACGGGGGCAAATTGTTCTCTTCATCTTTGGTCAGAATCAGGACAGAGATCATCGCAGCTCCGCGTCAGAGGTGAGGCTGTTGATGGTGGCCATCGCCGGCGGGAATCATCTTTTGGTCATGCGAGTCATGTCGCAAATACCAGGCATAGGCAGAGGCCACAATGCTTTCCAGGGTGGAATGCTTTGCCCGCCAAGCCAGAGTTCTTTCCGCCCTGGCAGGATTGGCAACCAGAACCGCAGGATCCCCGGAACGACGCTGCGCCATTCGGTAGGGGACCTTCAAGC
>JASLEQ010000506.1 GCA_030151135.1 Candidatus Sulfotelmatobacter sp.
CGCAGCCAGCGGTCCGACATGGTCGAGCGACGTCGAAAGGGGAATCACTCCCCGGCTGGGTACTCGCCCATAGGTGGGCTTCAGGCCCACGCATCCGCACAGGGCCGCCGGCTCGCGAATCGACCCCGCTGTATCAGTACCGATCGCAGCGTAAGCCATGCCCGCCGGAATCGCTGCAGCCGATCCGCCAGAGGAACCTCCAGCAATCCGGCTCGAGTCCCAGGGGTTATGGATCTCCCCGAACTGGCTGATAAGCGAGCTTCCGCCGTAGGCGAACTCATGCAAATTCGTCTTTCCCACGATTACTGCTCCGGCCCGCCGTAAGCGCCGGACAATTTCGGCATCCTGCTCGGGGACTCGATTTGCGTGCAGCGCGCTCGCGGACGTTGTGCGGACGCCCGCTGTGTCGATCAGGTCCTTCAAAGCAATCGGGATTCCGTGTAGCGGCCCGCGCCACTCGCCGCGTCCGATCTCCGCCTCCGCGGTGCGCGCCTCGGAAAGAGCCGACTCGCCCATAGTCGTGATGAAGGCGTTCAGTGAAGGGTTTAATTTCTCGATACGGCTCAAGCAGTCGCGAGCGATGTCCACCGGAGAAATTTCTCGCCGGCGGATTTGCTCTGAGACGATCGAAATGGGCGAGATTCCCATTATCTTCGCGAGCCATTCTAAAAGGTTTTTCGGGAATGGCTGGGCGAAATCGTGGTGTCGTTTTTGCAAACCGTGGCAAACTGCCCTGGCATCCTATAATGAAGAAAGTTTCGGTGGGGGCAAGGGCGACATGGCAGAGATGACGATCGCACCTGTTGCGACGCACGGCTTTTTTGTGGATGGTCGGTGGCAACAGGAGGGCGACACGATCGAGATCCACGCCCCCTACGACGGCAGCGTGATTGGCCGCATCACGCAAGGACGCCGCGAGCACGCTGAAGCCGCCATCGCCGCGGCCGTAAAGGCTTTTGGTACCACCCGCCGCCTCCCGGCCTTTGAGCGCCAGCGTGTCCTCCGCCAGATCTCTGCGTACATGGTCGAGCGCAAGGAGGAGTTCGCGCGCACCCTTGCACAAGAGGCCGGCAAGCCGATCAAGGCCGCTCGGACCGAAGTCGACCGGGCTATCTTCACCTTCAACGTTGCGGCTGAAGAAAGCACTCGAATTTACGGTGAGTATCTCCCGCTTGACTGGCAGGAATTCACGGCCGGCCGATGGGGCATCGTCCGCCGTTTCCCGCTCGGCCCCGTTGCTGGAATTACCCCATTCAATTTCCCCATCAATCTCGTCGCCCACAAAGTCGCACCGGCCATTGCCGCTGGATGTCCCATGGTCCTCAAACCGGCGCCGCAGACGCCGCTGTGTTCACTCCTCTTGGCCGAATGCGTGCAGCAGGCCGGTTGGCCCGATGGCGGTCTCAACGTCCTTCCGTTGTCGAACGACGATGCCAGTCTTCTGGTTACCGATGACCGCATTAGACTCATTAGCTTCACCGGCAGCGTCCCCGTCGGTTGGGACATCAAGCGCCGCGCCGGAAAGAAGAAGGTAGTGCTCGAGCTGGGAGGAAACGCGGCTGTCATCGTCCACAGCGATGCCGAT
Source organism: Candidatus Sulfotelmatobacter sp. (assembly GCA_030151135.1). The sequence continues at coordinate 1,586 of JASLEQ010000506.1, forward strand.
CTAGCCTACGCCGCCGAGCGCTGTGTCGCTGGAGGCTTTGGATATGCCGGTCAAACCTGCGTCTCGGTCCAGCGCATCCTCGTAGAACAGTCCGTTTATGGCAAGTTCACCGATCTTCTGGTGGAAGGGGTGAAGATGCTGAAATCGGGTGATCCGCTCGAGGAAACAACCGACGTGGGTCCACTCATCCGCGAAAGCGACGCCATCCGCACCGTCAATTGGATCGACGAAGCAGTTCGTGGCGGGGCCCGCTTGCTCTGCGGCGGCACCAGAAAGAAGTCTGTTGTCGAGCCCACCGTTCTCACCGGGACCAAGCCTGACATGAAAGTAAACTGTCAGGAGATCTTTGGACCGGTGGTTACAGTCGAGCCCTACACGACCTTTGATCAGGCTCTACGCCAGGTAAATAACTCCACCTACGGCCTGCAGGCTGGCATCTTCACACGAGATGCGAAGCTTCTTTTCCAGGCATACGAAGAGTTGGAAGTCGGCGGCGTTATCGCCGGGGACGTTCCGTCTTTTCGTATCGATCACATGCCTTACGGTGGAGTTAAAGATTCCGGACTCGGCCGGGAAGGTCTTCGCTATGCCATCGAAGAAATGACTGAGCCCAAGCTGCTGGTCATGAACCTGAGGTAGAAGCTGTTACCTACTAGCTTCTAGCCAACCTTGTCCGGATTTTCTGCGCTCTCGTTTTCTCTCGCCGACAATGCGGGTCGGCACAGTTGATACGAAGAGTAAAAAGTTTTAGCTGAGAGCTAGAAGCTACGAAGCTTTCACGCGTTGCAAAACTCAACATTTTTCCAGTAACGCTCCCGTCGTAATTTTTTCTCGAGAAATTTCCAAAAACTCGCGACAAAGCTCCTCGGAATATTTATAATCTCCAGTTTCGCTAACGAACCGGAAACCTCTGTGGGTGGTTTCTGCTCGAAAAATTGATGCTCTGACGACGGATATGCCGTCGGGTCTCTTCAGCCAGATCTCATAAAGAGAAATGTCGCAGATCTTTCATCGCAGCACCAATTCGCTGTCGCGCGCCAGTATCTTCGGTGCTGTCTTCATCGTTGCTGGCTTGATCTGGGTTGCGTATGCAATTCAGGGATCGCCATTCATCACTTATGCGGGAGTCCGCAAGCCTCAGCCGGTCCCCTTCAGTCATCAACATCACGTTACCGGTCTCGGCATCGATTGCCGTTACTGTCACACCTCGGTCGAGAATTCGAGCTTTGCTGGAATTCCCCCGACGAAGACCTGCATGAATTGCCATTCGCAGATTTGGACCAACGCCAAGCTGCTGGAGCCTGTCCGCGCCAGCTACCGCTCCGGCGAATCGCTGCAGTGGACCCGGGTCAATCAACTCCCTGATTTCGTTTACTTCAATCACAGCATTCACGTCACCAAGGGCGTCGGCTGTAACACCTGTCACGGCCCGGTAGATCAGATGCCCCTTATGTATCAATACGCATCGCTGCAGATGGAGTGGTGCCTGAGTTGCCATCGCGATCCGGGTAAAAACCTTCGCCCGCGCGACCAGGTCTTCAATATGCGATACCAGCCGCCCTCGACCGCTAATCCGGTCGCCGTCGACGGCAAGGCATTTACCGATCAGGATTCGTTGGGAGAATATCTGATCACCAAGTATCAGGTTCGTACCGGAAGGATAAAGACTACCGATGGACAGCACGGCGTGAGCGATATCACCGCTTGCAGCACCTGCCATCGCTAATGGATCGAGCACAATTTCACTCGTGCCACTAGGATCAGGCGTACGGTCTTAGAGTTGGAGAAGCCGCGAAGCGGTCAGATGTGAAAGTCCGGCTCTGTGCGGTGAAAGCGAAGAGATGAACCATCCCCTTAGGGATGAAACTGTTGGCTCATGACGAACGAAGACAAAAATAACGGCGGGCTGATCCAGATTAAAACGCAAGAAGATGTGTGCCCCGGCAAAAGGCTCGAGCTGGCCACGGTCCGCGAAAAAATGGACGCGGCCACCGCGCATGACGCGCGCGAAAAAACTGGTCCCGAATATTGGCGCTCCCTCGAAGAGCTCGCCGGCAGCCCCGCGTTTCAGGAAGCTCTGCACCGCGAATTTCCCAAAGGCGCTTCCGAATGGCTCGACAAAGCCTCCCGCCGCGGATTCCTCAAAGTAATGGGTGCGTCGCTCGGCCTGGCTGGTATGACCGGATGCGTGAAGCTTCCTCTCGAACCCATCGTTCCGTACGTCCGTCAGCCGGAAAACGTCATTCCGGGCCGCCCGCAGTACTACGCCACTGCGATGACTCTGAGCGGTTACGCGCAGCCGCTGTTGGTGGAAAGCCATCTCGGACGTCCGACCAAGCTTGAAGGACACGACCAGCATCCCGCATCGATGGGCGCTGCTGATATCTTCGCGCATGCCTCGCTGTTGGCCATGTACGATCCTGATCGCTCGCAAACGGTCGTGTCCATGGGGGATGTGCGCTCTTGGCAAGGGTTCATGTCGGCCATTCGAGGCCCGCTGGCCGCTCAAAGGTCGCTGCAAGGTGCGGGCGTCCGCATTCTGACCACGACCATCTCTTCGCCCACGCTCTCCGATCAGATTCGCAATTTCCTGAAGGCGTATCCCCAGGCGAAGTGGCATGTGTACGAGCCGGTCAATCGCGACAATGCGCTCGAAGGCGCCAAGATGGCGTTCGGTCAGCCGGTTGAGACGCGCTACGACTTCACCAAGGCGGACGTCATTGTTTCGCTCGATGCCGATTTTCTTTATGGCGGCTTCCCCGGCAGCGTGAAGTACATCCGCGACTTCGCCAGCCGCCGCAATCCTGACGGCAACATGAACCGCCTTTACATGATCGAGAGTATGCCCACGGCTACCGGTGCGAAGGCGGATCACCGTATCCCGATGACTCCGGCTCCCTTGGCGGCATTCGCCGCCGATCTTTCCGGACTCCTCGGGGCAATTTCTCGTGGCAGCGTCGCTGGCGATGTAAACACGTCGGTGTACAAGATTGGGAAAGACTTGCAAGCCGATAAGAGAGCGAGCGTCGTGGTTGCTGGCGATCACTTGCCCCCCGAAGTCCACGCGCTTGCCCACGCGATGAATGCGCAGCTCGGCAATGTCGGCAAGACCGTCTTCTATACCGAACCGGTCGACGCCAATCCAGTCAATCAAATCGATTCTTTGAAGGATCTCGTCGCCGACATCGAGGCAGGCAAGGTTGACCTGCTGATCATCGTCGGTGGCAACCCGGTCTACGACGCTCCTGCCGATCTGAATTTTGCCGGACTGATGAAGAGTGGCAAAGTTCCCGTCCGCGTGCATCACGGTCTTTATCAGGACGAAACTGCCGAGCTCTGCCAGTGGCATGTTCCTGCGACACACGAGCTCGAATCCTGGGGCGATGCCCGCGCGTACGACGGTACCGTCAGCATCATTCAGCCGCTGATTGCTCCGCTTTATAACGGCAAGAGCGCCGTCGAATTCATGGCGATGCTCTCCGGTCAGGGTGACACGACCGGCTATGAGCTCGTTCGCTCCTACTGGCAGAAGCAGCACTCGGGCTCTGACTTCGAGCAGTTCTGGCGCAAGTCGCTGCACGATGGCTGGATCGAAGGCACAACATTCGCGCCGAAGAACCTGACGGCGAAAGCTGCGTCCCCGGGCAAAGAGACGCAATCAAATTCCAGCGCCATCGAGCTCAACATTCGTCGCGATCCCACGATCTACGACGGCCAGTTCTCCAACAACGGCTGGCTGCAGGAACTTCCCAAGCCGATGTCGAAGCTGACCTGGGACAACGCCGTGCTCATCGGCCCGAAGATGGCCGACCGTCTGCAACTCGCCGCGAAAGATGTTGTCGAACTCGAACTGAACGGCAGGAAACTCAAAGGCGCCGTATGGATTCAGGCCGGACATCCCGACAACTTCGTCAGCATCACGCTCGGTTACGGTCGCACCCGCGCCGGCCGCGTCGGCACCGGGCAAGGCTTCAACGCCTACGAATTCCGCACCAGCGCCAATCCATGGACTGCCACCGGCGTCCAGATTCGCAAAACTGGCGACACTTACGAGTTGGCATCCACCCAGGGAATGCAGTCAATGGACACCCCAGACGGCGGACACCGTCCGCTCGTGCGCGAGACCAGCCTCGACGAATACAAGAAGCATCCCGATTTCGCGAACGAGGAAGAAGGTAGCCCCGCCAGAGACGTCACACTCTACCCCAACTACGAATATGAAAAAGAGGTGTACGCCTGGGGCATGGCGATCGACCTCAACAAGTGCGTCGGCTGCAACAGTTGCATCATTGCGTGCCAGTCGGAAAACAATATTGCCGTAGTGGGCAAGGAGCAGACTCTGCTCGGCCGGCACATGCACTGGATCCGCGTCGACGCTTATTATCAGGGCGACCGCGACAACCCTAAGGCTTATTTCCAGCCCGTCCCTTGCATGCAGTGCGAGAACGCGCCGTGTGAAGTAGTTTGCCCGGTTGGAGCCACAAGCCACACGACCGAAGGCCTGAACGACATGATTTACAACCGGTGCGTGGGCACGCGCTACTGCTCCAACAACTGTCCTTACAAGGTACGGCGATTCAATTTCCTACTCTTCTCGGATTGGGATACGAAGCAGTACAAGATGATGCGCAATCCCGATGTCACCGTGCGCAGCCGCGGCGTAATGGAAAAGTGTTCCTACTGCGTTCAGCGCATCAGCGAGCGCCGCATCGATACCGAGACGGCTACCGTACGCGAAGGCAAGGAAATCCGTATCGGGGACGAATTGCAGACTGCTTGCCAGCAGACGTGCCCGGCAGACGCAATCATGTTCGGAAACATCAACGATCCGAACAGCAACGTTTCGAAGTGGAAGGCGCGCTCGCTTAATTACAGCTTGCTGGGCGAGTTGAATACCCGCCCGCGCACAACGTATTTGGCGGAAGTCAGAAACCCAAACCCTGAATTGGAAAGCTAGAAGCCAGGAGCTAGAAGCCAGAAGCTGAGCATGCCAGAGCAATTCAAAACAACGACAGAGATCGAGCGCGCTCCGGTCATTGAGCCAGGCCACACGTTTGGCACGGTCACCGAGAAGATCAGCGCGATCGTCCTCACGCGCCCCGCCAGCAACGGATGGTTCATCGGCTTCGGTCTGATGTTCATGGCTACCATGATGCTGCTCTACGCCATCGGCTATCTCGTTCTGAAAGGCGTCGGCATCTGGGGCGTGACCATCCCTATCGGATGGGGCTTCGCCATTGTGAATTTCGTCTGGTGGATCGGTATCGGCCACGCCGGCACCCTGATCTCGGCTATCCTTCTCCTGCTTCGTCAACCATGGCGAAATTCGATTAACCGTTTCGCTGAGGCTATGACCCTGTTTGCCGTGGCGTGCGCCGGAATCTTCCCGGCGATCCACGTCGGCCGTCCTTGGCTCGCGTATTGGCTGTTTCCCTATCCCAATACGATGCGCGTGTGGCCGCAATTTCGTAGTCCACTCATGTGGGACGTCTTCGCGGTTTCGACTTATGCCACGATCTCGGCTCTGTTCTGGTTCGCCGGACTGATCCCGGACTTCGCCACCCTTCGCGATCGCTCGGAGAAGCGCTGGTTGAAAGTCGTTTACGGCATGTTGTCGTTCGGGTGGCGCGGTTCCGCCCGGCACTGGCATCGTTACGAAACGATGTACCTGCTGCTCGCCGGACTCGCAACTCCTCTGGTGCTTTCCGTGCACACCGTGGTCAGCTTCGACTTCGCCATCGGCATCGTTCCCGGATGGCACACCACCATCTTCCCGCCTTATTTCGTTGCGGGCGCCATCTATTCCGGCTTTGCCATGGTGCTGATGCTTGCGATTCCGATCCGAAAGATTTACGGATTGGAAGATTTCATCACCGAGCGGCATCTGCAGAACTCGGCCAAAGTCATGCTCGCAACCGGACTCATCGTTGCCTATGGATACGGCATCGAGGCCTTTATGGGCTGGTATAGCGGCGATCGCTACGACGCCTTCACTCTCTGGAACCGTCTGCACGGCCCATACGCCTTTTGGTACTACTCGCTGCTCACGTGCAACATCTTTATCCCGCAGGTGCTATGGATCCGCAAACTGCGAACCAGCCCGGTTGCGCTGTTCTTTATTTCATTCGTAATCCTGGTTGGAATGTGGCTCGAGCGTTTCATTATCGTGGTCGTCAGCTTGCACCGTGATTTCCTGAACTCCTCCTGGGGTATGTACTACCCCACGCGTTGGGATTACATGACCTTCTTCGGAACCATCGGAATGTTCCTGATGCTGATGTTCCTGTTCCTGCGTGTCTTGCCCGCGATCTCCATCTTCGAGATGCGTACCCTCCTGCCCGAAGCGGAGGTGAAAGAGTAAGGCATGAAGCGCGATCCCATTTACGGCATCATGGCCGAGTTCGATTCGGCGCAGGCGCTGGTCGATGCTGCCAGGAAAACCCACGAAGCCGGCTATAAGAAAATCGACGCCTATAGCCCGTTCCCGATCGAAGGTCTCGCGGAAGAGATTGGATTTCACCACGACGAAGTTCCACTCGTGGTGCTGATCGGCGGCATCATTGGCGGATGCACCGGCTACCTCATGCAGTACTGGATGAGTGCCGTCGACTACCCCCTCAACATCGGCGGCAAGCCACCCCACTCCTGGCCCGCATTCATCGTGATTACCTTTGAAATGACGATTCTGTTCGCTGGACTCTCCGCGGTTCTCGGCATGTTGGCACTGAACGGGTTGCCTATGCCGTATCACCCGGTATTCAATGTCCCCCGTTTCGCGCTCGCGTCGAAGGATCGCTTTTTCCTGATCGTGTTCTCATCCGACAAGAAATATAGCGCCGGGGAAACGCGTCGCTTCCTCGAAGCCCTGAACCCGCGCTCGGTTTCGGAGGTGCCAAGCTAACATGCGCCTCGTAAACCGATTTTCGAATACAGGCACCTACAGCGCAGGTCTAAGGACCCGTAGCGTTGCCAATTTGTTCGAGCGAAACTCGACACCAATTTCTTGTGCAGCGATACTGTTCCTCGTCGCTCTTTCCTCCGCCTGTCGCCTCGACATGCAAGAGCAGCCGCGGCAGAATCCGCTTTCCTACAGCGACTTCTATGCCGACCATCGCTCGGCGCGACCGCCCGTCGAAGGTACCGTCGCTCGTGGGCAGTTGAATCCCGATAGCTATCTGGCGACCGGCAAAGTGGGCGGAGAAATTGGCAACTACATGCCGTTCCCGGTCACAAAAGAAGTCCTCGATCGCGGACGCGAGCGCTACAACATTTACTGTGCTCCCTGCCACTCCCGCGTCGGCGACGGCCAAGGTTTCATCCCGTCCCGCGGCTTCTCGCGGATGCCCCCGTCGTATCACATCCCGCGACTGCAGAAGGCTCCTCTCGGTTACTTCTTCGACGTGATGACGAACGGCTTCGGCATCATGCCCGATTACGCCTCCCAGATTTCTCCCGAGGATCGTTGGAAGATCGTAGCCTACATCAAGGCGCTGCAATTGAGCCAGGACGCGACCCAGGCCGATATTCCTGCGGGCCAGAAGATTCCGTCGGAGCCGCCGAAATTCGCCGAGCCCGGATCAGGAGCCACATTGCCGCGCGTTATGAACGAGTCGCAAACCGGAATCGAGTCGGGACGAGAATCTGACAGAAGGCGAGAAACCCAATGAGTCCCCTCCCCGGCACCCACATCGATCTTACGGCCCCGCCTATCGTCAAAACGATCGGTCAGCGTTCGCTGATCATCGGCGTAATTTTCAGTATTGGTGCGATCGCACTCGCCTTCACCCGCCCTGACGAGTTCTATCGCGGATATCTCCTGGGTTACATGGACTGGCTCGGTGTCGCGCTCGGATCCATGGCGATCGTCATGATTCGCCACCTCACAGGCGGCGGCTGGGGTAGCGTTATCCGCCGCATTCTCGGCGCAGCCATGCGGACGTTGCCGGTGCTGGCAGTCCTTTTCATTCCCATCATCATTGGGGTATTGCAGCATCGGAACTATCCCTGGCTCATGCCGCTCGACGCTATTCAGGATCCACACGTTCGTGAGCACCTCGAAAAGCACGGCTTCATCAAGGGCGCGTACCTCAATGCCGGCGGCTTCATTATTCGCGCCATCATCTATCTCGTCATTTGGAACGTGCTTTCCTTCCTGCTTTCCATGTGGTCGAAGCAGACCGACAGGCCGAACGCGCCCGACAACACGCAAAAATTCAAAGCCGTCGCCGGCCCCGGCCTGATCCTTTACGCTTTTACCATCACCTTTGCCACGATTGACTGGGTCATGTCGCTCGATCCAAGTTGGATCTCCACCATCTTCGGTTTAATCATTCTGGCAGGCGAACTCCTCTCGGCCATTTGTTTCGCGATCGTAGCCGAGCGCATCCTTGTCGATTACAAACCGATGTCCGAGTTGCTGAAGCCCGATTTCGTACACGATCATGGCAAGTGGACCCTTACCTTTATCATGCTTTGGGCCTACTTCAGCTTTTCGCAGTGGCTCATCATCTGGGCGGGCAACCTGCCGAATGAGATTACCTTCTACCTGAAGAGAATCAATAATGGCTGGGGCAGCGTCGCGTTATTCCTCGCGTTCTTCCACTTTTGCATTCCGTTTGTGATTCTGCTTTCACGTCCGCTGAAGCGGAATATTCGCAAACTTGTTTGGGTCGCGGTTTGGCTTCTGTTCATGCGCTTTGTCGATTTATTCTGGATTATCGAGCCGAACTTCTCGAAAAATTTCGCCGTTACGATCGCCGACATCGTCGTGCCAATCGCAATCGGCGCCATCTGGCTCTTTTTCTTCTGTCGCAACCTGGCATCGCTGCCGCTGGTGCCCGCTTATGACATATCGGCCGCGGACGTTCTTGACGAAGCTCCCGCTCGCTGGTCCGGCATCCCGCAGGTGAATCAATGACGAATCAGACCCATCCCGTGAATCAGAACGGACACGGCGACTTCGAGCGCCGCGATATCGGCGCGGGCGGCGTCATGTGGTTCCTCGTCGGCCTCGGGGCCGTCATCGTTGTGGCTTATTTCCTGGTTCAAGGCATCTACAACGTTCTTAATACCCATTTCGCGGAGAACCAGCCCGCGCCCAGTCCGCTCTCTGCCAACGTCCCCAAAGACACCCGCAAGTTGCCCGCTCCTTATGGCAGCGATTACCAGAAATATTTGAAGGAGAGTTTCCCCGCACCACAGCTCGAAACCGACGAGCGTACCGAGTTGAATGATGTTCGGCTGCGCGAAGAAAACACTCTCAGCACCTACGACTATGTCGATAAGAATGCCGGTACCATTCGCATTCCCATCGATCGCGCCATGGATCTCCTCGTGCAACGTGGACTTCCCGTGCGCCCTCAGTCCGGTCAAGCGCCCGCGCAAACCGCCAAGTCGCAGCCGGATAAGATGAAGGGATCTAAGCAGTGATGCAAGCAATCGAAGTTCGTAATACGTTTGTCATTCTGACGCAGCGCGTTGCGCGCGGGAGAAGCCTGCGGTCCTGCGTCTA
>JASLEQ010000517.1 GCA_030151135.1 Candidatus Sulfotelmatobacter sp.
GCAGCGCGTTATCGACCGCGCCGACACTCGCGTGCTGGCGATGCTCAATATCGTCGGCAGCGGCATGCGCGGACCGCACTTCGAACAGAATCTGGAAGACATGGACGGCGACGCTACCGGAAAGATGGCGCTCAAGTATCCCGGTTTGATCGTTGGCATTAAGAGTGCCCATTTCGAGGGTCCCGAGTGGAAGCCGTATGAACAGGCGGTTATCGCCGGCAACCTTGCGCACCTTCCGGTCATGATCGACTATGGGGCCAATCGCAAGGAGCGCCCTCTTTACGATCTTCTCTCTCGGGTTCTGCGCCCCGGTGACATCTATACTCACATGTACTCCGGGCTTCGCGGCGAGCAGGATCCCGCCACCGGCAAGGCCAGTGCTGCGATGCTGGCTGGCCGGAAACGCGGTATCTACTTCGATGTCGGCCACGGGGGCGGAAGTTTCAACTGGAGAGTGGCTGTTCCCCTGGTCCAGGGCGGTTTCCTGCCGGACTCCATCTCGACAGACATTCACATCAGCAGTATGAATGCCGGGATGAAAGACATGTTGAACGTCGCCGACAAGATGATCGCACTGGGCCAGTCTGTGCAGGATGTGGTACGGGAAATGACGGTGAATCCGGCTCACGAGATCCAGCACGACGAACTTGGCAATCTCTCTGTCGGTGCTCCCGCGGATATTGCCGTTTTGCGGATGGAGGAAGGCAAGTTTGGATTCGTAGACATGAACAATGCAGTGTATCCAGGAAGTCGCAAACTTACTTGCGAGCTAACTATCCATAACGGGAAGGTCGTCTACGATCTAAACGGAATGACAGCCGACCGTTGGGATGGACCGCGCCTCAGCCCGGCGCAGTCCAAGCGATTCACAACAATGCATGTGGAGCAGCCTCGCCCTGTTGAAGCGCACTGATCCGTTGTTTCTCCTCCTGGACCTCTTTTCGAAACGCAGTGCGATGCCCAGGACATTGTTCCGCTGTCGATGCAATCATGCCTGCCATTTTGGAACAGTTCTGATGGCATACACTAATGAGCGCATGCTGCAGTTCGGCGGGGAATAGATTTTTGATGTTTGTTACGACCTGTTGCCGCTGCAGGCTTCAGGGGAAGCCGAGTCTCAGAACAAGGGGGAGGATAGTGAACCGGAAGGCAACGAAATGGGTGACAGGGGTTGGCGTGGCGGTCTGTTTTCTCGCCGGCATTGGCTACTCGACGCACGGACAAACTGCCGCCGGACCTCCTGATTACGAACACAACCAGTCCGCTCTTCTCGATGCGTTCCGGCAGGTTGAAGTGGCGTCGGTGTCGGATGCCATGGAACAGGTGCTTCATGAAAAGCGATATCTGTCCCATCGCATGCAGGCCATCTTTCCTACGAAGTTTGTTGGCACGGCGCTGACGGTCCAGCTTGTGAAACAGGAAAACAACGATCCGCACGCGCTCGATGGGATGCTTGCAGCCATTGATGCCGGGCATAAAGACGACGTCTACGTGATGCAAGTGGAAGATGGGCAGGATATCGCGGGCATGGGAGGCTTGATGGGCACTGCCATGCATGCACGCGGTTTTGCTGGGGCGGTGATCGACGGCGGTGTCAGAGACCTCCCGCAGCTCAGGCGTCTTGGCTTTCCCGTTTACGCCACCGGCGTGGTGCCTTCCACCTCAGTCGGGCACTACCGGTTTGGAGGCGCCAACATTCCCGTGTGGTGCGACAGTGTCCAGGTACATCCGGGAGACATTATCAGCGCCGATCTGGATGGAGTGGTTGTTGTTCCGCGTGCCCGCGCGGTGGAAATCCTGGAGCGCGCGCAGAAGCTCGACTACACTGAGCACGCAATGTATCCCGTGATTGAGAAGCTCCAGTCGATCTTGGAGGCGGTCAAGCAGTTCGGACGGATTTGAGCAACCTGCTGGTGCGTCGTGAGCCTGTGAGGCCGCTATCTTTGTCAACGCGCTGTCCCGCGCTTTGCTATTTTCCCAAACCTAAAACCCGTCGAGGAGAATGCCAATGGCTGAGAAATCAAGTCGCAGAACCATCCTGAAAAACGCCGCCGCTGCTGCCGGAGCCCTGGGCGGCAGCGCCGTTCTGGCCAGCACTGCAAACGCCAGTACGCCGAAACCCGAGAAGAAAGCCTATGGACCTCCGCCGAAAAATGGGGAGACGCCGCTGTTCAACAGCGCCATCTCCTACGGCAACATGCTTTTTCTCGCCGGCGTGGGCGCGCACTTTCAGGGAACCATCGAAGAGCACACCAAGCATGTTCTCGATGAGTTGGAAAAGACGCTCATCAGTGCGGGTTCTTCCATGGACAAAGTTCTCAAGGTCAATGTCTATCTGAACGATATCAAGGATTGGGAACGGATGAACACGGCATACAAGGGCCGCTTCGGCAATGTTCCTCCTGTCCGCACCACGGTCGCGCCCGCCGGTGGGATTCCGGGCAATTCTCTGGTCGAAATCGACCTGATCGCCTATATTTAACCGTTTGCATTGACTACGCTCAATTGGAGGTTGTCCTCATGTGTGCCTTGCCGAAGCTTCCACTGACCCGGCGCGAAGTGCTGAAGAAGACTGGCGCTCTTTCTACGTTTGCTGCCCTAGCACCCCTCGCTTCTTCCGCGCAGTCCGGGTCCGCTTCCTGCGGGAACATGCTTCGCGATACCGGCACACCCCAGGACAACCTCTTCACGCGTCTCGGAGTTCGCCCCATCATCAACGCTCACGGCACATTCACCATCATTACCGGGTCTCGCTCTCTGCCAGAGGTCAAACAGGCGATGTTCGAGGCCTCGCACTATTTCGTTCATCTTGACGAACTCATGCCCAAGGTTGGAGGTGAAATCGCCAGGCTTATGGGAGCAGAAAGCGCCATCGTCACCACGGGTTGCGAAGCGGCCATTGCTCTCGCTACCGTAGCCTGCGCCTGCGGCACTGACCCTGAGCTATCGCAGGCCTTCCCCTATAAGCGCCACAAGAGCCAGGTCATCATCCCCAAACATTCGCGCAATCCTTATGATTTTGGTGTTCGCATGACGGGGATGCAGGTCGTTGAGGTCGATTCTGCCGATGAACTCGCCTCCAAACTGACCGATCAGGTTGCTATGATCTACATTCTTTCCTCCCCCGCGGCAGAGACAGGGCCCCTCTCGATTCCTTCCATCTGCGCCGCCGCTAAGGCCAAAGGCATACCCGTTTTCGTCGATGCCGCTGCCGAGGAACCTCTGGTGCCGAACATTCATCTCCAGCATGGCGCTTCGCTCGTCGGCTACTCCGGTGGGAAGTGCCTTCGTGGTCCCCAGGCGGCGGGACTTCTCATTGGCCAAAGCGATCTCACTCGCGCGGCGTGGTTCCAGGCGTCTCCGCACCACAACTACGGGCGCGCTTGCAAAGTGGGAAAAGAAGAGACTATGGGCATGCTGGCGGCGGTGCGCAAGTGGTACGAGCGCGACCACGACGCCGAACAGCGTGCCTGGAAGAGCTGGCTCGACCAGATTGCCGAGAAGGTCAAGGGCTTGCCTTCGGTGCGCGTCGAATACCTGCAGCCCGAGGATCTTTCCAACCGGTCTCCGCGCTTGCGCGTGCACTGGGATGCGCGCCAGCTGAAGATTACCGGCACTGAGCTCGTGAAGCGTCTTGACGATGGAACGCCCCGTATCATGATCGACGGAGGCACAGGTGTCCGGCCCGCACAGATGGAAAGCTCGCTCACGGTCATGCCCTACATGCTGGAGGCCGACGAGATCCCGCTTATCGCCGATGCCATCTACACTGCCCTGACGCAGCCCGAGACCTACGCCGATCCCGTCGTTCCTGCGGGTGCTGTCAACATAGCCGGCAAGTGGGCCGTCACCCTGGCTTACACGCGGGGAAACGCCGAGCAGACCTTTGTCCTTGAACAGAAGGAAAGCGATGTGAGCGGCCAGCAGCGGGGAGAGATTTATGAGGCCCAACTGCAAGGCTCTATCCATGGCAATCAACTCAAGCTGCATGCGCGCATGCCGGTCAGCGGCCACGAGGTGATCTGGGATTTTTCCGGCACAGTGGAGGGCAACAATGCCTTGGGCACAGTCTCGCTGGGTGAATACGGATTCGCGCAATGGAAAGCGGTCCGGGCCTGATTGTGCCCGGTCAGGAGCCCAGGCCGCCTAAGTTCTGCACAATACCCAAATCCGGATGGTGAGATCCTCGCCCGTTGTGCAGCTGGCGCGGAAATTGGTCGCCGGAGTTCGTAACAGCAGTTGACTACAGGAGCAACTTAATGGCGATCGTCCTGTACCCGCAGGATCCGCGATTCGAGACGCTCAACGGGGGGCACAACCTTCGTTGGCCGGAGGACAGCCACGACAGCGCAGGGCGTATTTGCCTGTGCGAAAACGTTGACGATGTTGCCGAAGCCCTGCAGCAAGCCGTCTCCGCGGGCCAGCGTCCCACGGTGCGAAGTGGCTCTCATTGTTACGAAGACTTCGTCGTTAACAATCCTGGCGGTGTCATTCTCGATCTCAGCTTACTGACGGGAGCGCATCGACAGGCAGGCCAATCCACGTTTCGAATCGCACCCGGAACGCAGCTCTGGGGTGCATATACCGACCTATACAAACGATACGGGTGCACGATACCAGGCGGAAGTTGCGGCACTGTCGGAGCCGGAGGACATATCTGCGGTGGAGGCTACGGCCTTCTGTCGAGGCTCTATGGCCTCTCCAGCGACTGGCTCACCGGGGTCGATATTTTAACGGTGGATGCAAAGGGTAGAGTTGTGGCTCGGGCGATCGACGCCGAGCACGATCCTGATCAATTTCGTGCCTGTCGGGGAGCGGGCGGCGGGAACTTTGGAATTATCACCAGCTATAACTTCGAAAAACTTCCTCCCGCGCCAAGAGAAGTGGTTCAGGCCAACATGTTTTTCAAGTGGGCAGATGTGTCTGAAGATCGTTTTGTACGGTTGCTGACTTCTTTCGGAAGGTATTGGGAAACGCGCGGCCAAGACCCCGATACCTGGGGAATGTTTGCCGTCCTTTCGCTTCGTCACGCGGTTAATTCCAGCTTCGGCATGACTGTGCAATTCCTCAATTCCGATGGGTCGTGCAATGATCTGACCGTGCTACAGGAGTACCTGGATCAACTCTCTGCGTGCTCTGGAATGACCACGACCACGAGGGCCACTGCTCCACACGGGAGCAATCATGGAGCTCGGAGTTCAGGAGACGGAAGCGAAGTCTGCATCGGGTCGCACGGTGTCCGCCGGCGGGACTGGTTCCTCGCCACTGGGGATGAAGCAGGCGGTCCTGGTAACTCCCGCGCCAAATACAAGTCGGCCTACTTCAAACGCGGTTTCACCGAATCCCAGGCGCGCTGCATGTACAAACATTTACAGCGAAGAATCTCCGGAACAGATCTAACCGGCGCGGTTATCGAGATTGACTCCTACGGCGGAGCGATCAATCGCAAAGAACTCATCAAAAGCACCGCTGTGTGCCAGCGGTCATCGGTCATCAAGATGCAACCAATGGCATTCTGGAGAGATACGGAAAAAGACGGCGTCTATTCTCAGTGGCTTCGTGACTTTTATACCGACTTTTTCTCGGGACCCGACGCTGATTCGCAGCATTCGGGATACCCGTATCCCAATGATCGGCATGATGGCTGCTATATCAACTATCCCGACAAAGACATGCTTGCCTTTAAAGACTGGCCAAAGCTGTATTACGGCGATCTGTATCCATTTTTGCAGGACGTGAAGAGGCGATACGACCCGAACAACATCTTCCATCATGCAATGTCGATCCGGATTTGAGTGAGGAGGTGCATGGCCATTACGCGGCGCAAATTTCTTTCCATGGCGGGCTCCACGGCTCTGGGCGCCAAAGCCGCGTATGCTCTGCCGTCCGCATTTGCAGGGCCGCGGTCTGCGTACATAGCAGCCAAGGGAACGGCGGGCGGCTTGTATGTCTTTACGCCTTATGACCGAGCGTGGCAATTGCAGGTCGTCGTTCCTGCCGAAGAACCCGTTGCGCTTACGATTCATCCGGACGGCCACACCCTGTACGTCCTTCACGAGGTCGCGAGTTTCCGAACGCTTCCGCGAGGATATGTGTCGGCATTTCGGATCGACCGGCAAATCCGTAAGCCCGTTTTACTGGGCGTACAGCCGCTCTCACTTTCAGCTACGTTTCCGCGTTATTTTGCCATTTCACCCGATGGCCAGGGCCTGATCGCATCCTCCCAGGGCGGCGGAGCGTACAATTTTTTCCAAATCGCCAAAGATGGATCGATCGGTCGTGTTTGCGGTATCCGCAAGGAAGTCGGTTGCGGTCCGTCTTCCCATTTCCAGCATTCAGCGCGTCCCCAGGCT
>JASLEQ010000529.1 GCA_030151135.1 Candidatus Sulfotelmatobacter sp.
CTTACATTTTTCGCGCAAGAGTGGGTGTTCGCAAAATATTGTGCATAAAAGAGTTACGTGGGAATTACCGCGAAATTCGGACTCGCGAAATGTACAGGGCTCACCGCTCACTTCGTTCCATTTGGTTCGAATTGATCGGCAAGCTCGGAGCACACTTCCACTATGCGCTTTCTATATCGTCGGTCAAGGTTACATGTCACAACGGGTGACGGCTTGCTTGTGGAAAAGCTTGGAGCAACGGTTGCCGAATTCCTGACGCGGGATGCATCTGGACGTGACGCGTCGATCGACAGCGGTCAGTCGCATCTCGGAAAAAACTGCGAAGCAATTGTTGGTTGCGTTCCGTTGATGGTTTGATTTGGCGAACGCTACGGTTGTGGAACCGATGCAACGCACTGGCTGCTTTTTTGTGACGTTCTCTCTGAGGCGAGCGTTACGAACGTTTCGGTCTTGTGATCAGCGTCACACATGATAGCAAGTGCATCGAATAATATCACTGACAACGGGCAAGTACGGGCTTGAGACTGTTCATAACATGAACGCCCCGAAACGGTCGTTGCAAGTGAATGTGCGGTTGTCCCCGGATGCGCTGCATCTTATGCGGCAGGCCGCGGAGCAATGCTGGCCCGGAGTGCCTCTTTCCAACAGCACGCTGCTGTTAACCCTAGCCCAACATAAAGCGCAGGAAATCCTGGAACGAAAGCGCCGCGTCAAGAAAAAGGGAGTTGAGTACGCGTCCCGCCAGGTTTCCGGCGAGGGCAAGCCACGCGCCACCCACAAGCCAGGCCCCCATCCATAACCCAGCTCGACCTCAGACAGGAACTCTCGTGACCGAACAGACTTCATCGCCCTACGAACTGTGTGTCTATTGCAAGCAACCGGTCGAGCGCGGCCTGATCGTCAAGCGCTTCAGCTCAGGGAAGGTCGCCCACCTGCGCTGCTACACCGATCATTTGGACGACGAAGAACCGGAATCGGAGGAGTGAGTTTATTGAATAGTTTTCCTGGTGGAATTGGGCTTCGGCGCCGGGGGATTGGCCCAGACGATCGGCGGAAGATTCGGGGAAGAATACCCGACAGCAGCCGACTCCAAAAGATCGTTGATACAGAGAATCTTGTATCCCCGCTCTGCAAGTTATTGGGAACACAAGTGCGAAAAATTAACATGACGGTCGTCGAATACGTGTTAGCCTGTAGACAATAGTTTTTCACTCCTCTCTTCGCCCGTACGCGGCGGCGTCGAGCCCAGGCGTAGTCACATGAACATCCCGTTATTAATCTCCATTGACCGCGAAATTTTTGTTTTCCATTCGTCTCTTTTGATATGCGACTTATGTAACCGGCCGGTCGCGATCGAGAGTGCGATTACCGACGAATACGGCCAGCCAGCGCACGAACTCTGTTACGTTGCAGCCCTTACGTCTCTCCCTTCGGCGGCCTGATATGAAACCACGACGACCTCAACTCCGGATTGTGGCGTGGGCAGACTCAGCGCCCAGCGTCGCGTGCTGCACGCTGTGCGGCCGCATGTTTAATGTCGCGTACATAACCCCACGCCTCAGCATTGAAGACGCCCGAGACCTGCTGGAGCGGCAATTTCTGGCACACCGCTGCACAGGTTCCGCGCTGAAATCCCCGCAACCCCAGTACGGCACGGCGCATCATTTCTGCAGGTAAGTGGAATGTCTGCCTGTCCAGAATACGACCGCCTCGCCGCTGCAGTAGATCAGGTATTGAAGGAAGTCTCGGATAAAACAAGCCTGCAACTGGAACTCTTCCGCTCCCGTCAGCACGGCAGGTTCATGCAGACCGATAAAGAACTTGAACTGCTGATTGGAAAGAAGGAACGCACCCTGGGAGCATTCCGGCAGCACGCCAGCGAGCACGGATGCCAGCAGTTCCGCGACGAGCGCAAGGTGGGCTGATTCCCGTCGGTCCGAAGGCCGGCCAGACGGCGCCGATCTGAGCGCCCAGTATCTCTGGTTGTCGGTGGAACAAGGGTTGTTTCCGCGCCCGGTACTGGTTTTTCCCGATCTTCCCCGAACGCATTTCCGGCAACTTAGTCTCTGTCAACATTCAGTTTGCGGAGACACCCTTCCATGCAACCTCTGGCCGTGCGGAATTTTCTGGTAGTTTGTCTGCTTTCTCTAAGCTGCTTCGTGGTTGGCGATTCCACCTTTGCCGCAGGTCAAATTGTTGAGTGGCCGCTGGCGGGGCAGGGCGCGGGAAATCAGCGGAGCCAACCCTCGGAACCCTATCTGAGTTCGGCGAATGCAGCTTCGCTCGTGCCGAAGTGGGTGTTTACGACAGGCGGGGATGTATCGGCGACTCCGACGGTAGGCGTGTCGGCTGTTTTCGTTCCGGACTTTGCCGGAAATCTTTTTGCGATTGATCTCGGTACGGGAGCGCAATTGTGGTCGCACCGCATCTCGGAATATGACGGCTATTCGACGGCGTTTACGCGGGTGAGTCCGGCGCTGTACAACAACGCGCTGATTATTGGGGACAACGAAAGCGGAGCGCCGCATGGCGGAGCAAATGTGATCTCGGTCGATCAAGCGACCGGGAACATGAATTGGATCACGCAGGTCGATAGCCATCCGGCGGCAATCATCACAGGCTCGCCCGTAGTCGTTGGGAATGTCATCTACCAGGGCATTTCATCCATTGAAGAAGGCTTGGCGGCCACCTCGGGATATGCCTGCTGCACGTTTCGCGGCAGCGTGGTGGCGCTCGACGCCGATACCGGCTCGATTTTGTGGAAGACGTATACCGTGCCTGCGAATAACGGGAAAACGGGAGGCTATAGCGGCGGGCCAATCTGGTCGGCGCCGGCAGTCGATCCCGTGCGGAACCTGGTTTATGTTGGCACCGGAAATAACTACACCGTGCCAGCTAGTGTTGAGAGTTGCAGGCTGCAGAATCCGAACGACAATCGATGCATGGTCGCGAGCGACCTGTTCGACTCCGTTCTGGCGCTGGACCTGACGACGGGGATGATCAAGTGGGCGCGGCGGTTGAGTGGTTACGACGTGTGGAACTGGGATTGTAAGGACAATCTGCCGGGATGTCCGAATCCGCAGGGGCCGGATTACGACTTCGGCTCCGGCCCAAACCTGATCGGAAACATTGTGGGAATCGGTCAGAAGAGCGGATATTACTGGGCGCTCGATGCCGACACTGGAGCGATGGTGTGGAGCAAGTTGGTGGGGCCAGGCGGGCCGCTGGGCGGAATCCAGTGGGGGACAGCCAGCGATGGAACGAATGTCTACATCGCGATCTCAAACTCGAATAACACTTCCATCAAGCTGATGAACGGGCAGACGATCACATGGGGATTCTGGTGTGCGCTGAATGCGGCGAATGGCAAGGTGCTGTGGCAGACGGCTGATCCAACGACCGGCACCTGGGATATTGGATCGTTGAGCGTAGCGAATGGGATCGTCTATGCTCCGTCTCTCGACAGCACCGGACACGTCTACGCTCTGAACAGTTCTTCGGGACAGATTCTCTGGAGCTATGCGACAGGGGGATCGGTGATCGATGGGCCGTCGGTAGTGAGCGCGAACTTGTACTGGGGATCCGGCTATAGCCGATCGGGCACTGGAAATAATAAGGTGTACGATTTCACCCCGGCGCCGGCGGTGACGGTGAACTCGCCGAAGAACGGATCGCAGGTGACATCGCCGGTGCAGTTCACAGCATCTGCTGCGAGCCCGAACTGCGCGAAGGGAGTGGCGTCGATGCGCATCTATAGTTCGCCAGGAGTCGTTGCGTATACCGTGGACGCTTCCAGCTTGAATACGCAGATCAATCTGGCTCCAGGCACCTACGACTCAGTCGTGCAATCGTGGGACAACTGCGGCAATGTAGGAAAGACTTTCGTGACGATCACGGTGAACTAGGCCGTCGATTTTCGCGTTGGACACGGCGCTGACTGGCCTGCGGCGACTTGTACTCTCTCCCGGAAGCCTGAAGGCCCAAGGGTGCGCGGGAGGCAGGCACGGGATCGTCCTGATTGAGTTCTGCTTGACCTCGCGAGCCTTGCGACCATAAGATTCCCCTTCTTCCCTCATGAACTCAGGAGATTCCTTATGCGACGCATTCTGCCCGTTGCAGTGATCCTCTATGCATTTTCCAGTTGGCTCAGTGCAGCACAGACCGATTCCCCGCTGCTGCTGCGTTATCCCACGGTGAACCAGACTGACATTGTGTTCAATTATGCGGGCGATTTGTGGAGTGTGTCTCGCGAAGGCGGCATGGCGCACCGGTTGACCTCCGGCGTAGGCATTGAGTCGTTGCCATTTTTCTCGCCCGACGGTTCAATGATCGCGTTCAGCGGGGAGTACGATGGCAACGTCGATGTGTACGTTATTCCGGCCACGGGCGGAGTACCGCGGCGGCTGACCTATCACCCCTCGGCAGAGTTTGTGGGTGGCTGGACTCCCGACGGCAAGAAAGTGTTCTTCACCTCATCGGGCAGCAACTTCATTCATTTTGAAGACCAGATCTTCACGGTTCCGGTGGACGGTGGATTGCCCACGGCGCTGCCGCTTCCAATCGCGGAGGATGCCTCGTTCTCGCCGGACGGCAGTCACCTTGCTTATGTGCCGCATCCGAAGTGGCAGGAAGCCTGGAAGCGGTACAAGGGCGGACAGACCACTCCGATCTGGATTGCGGACCTGAAAGACTCGAGCATCATCAAGCTTCCACGGGAAAATTCCAACGATCACCATCCGATGTGGATTGGCGACACGATCTATTTCCTTTCAGACCGCAATGGGCCGGTAAGCCTGTTTGCCTATGACACAAAATCGAAGCAGGTAACGGAAGCGCTGCACAGCGATGGCTTCGATTTCAAGACCGCGACCGCGGGGCCGGATGCGATCGTGATCGAGCAATTCGGGGCGATCAAGCTTTACGACCTGAAGACACGGCAGGCCCACAACGTCAACATCAGGATTGAAGGCGATCTCGCGTCGGTTCGTCCGCACTTCGCCAAAGTCGAACCCAGGAGGATCCAGAATTTCGGCATTTCTCCGACCGGCGCTCGAGCCGTGTTCGAAGCGTGGGGAGAAATTTTCACGGTGCCGACGGATAAAGGCGATATTCGCAACCTGACGCACAGTCCGGCGGTAGCGGACCGCGACCCCGCATGGTCGCCAGATGGCAAATCGATCGCGTACTTTTCGGACGAGTCCGGAGAGTATGAGCTTTGCATCCGCGATCAAAACGGGCTTGGAATCGTGCGGCATATCAACCTGGGCAATCCGCCTTCGTTCTTCTATACGCCAGTATGGTCGCCCGACAGCAAGAAGATCGCCTTCACCGATAAGCGCCTTCAGTTGTGGTACGTCGATTTGGACGCGGCTGCGCCGAAGCTCGTTGATGCCGATTGGTTCGGTGGATTTGGGCCGACTCAGCTCAATCAAACGTGGTCTCCGGACAACAAATGGATTGCATATGCGAAGCAGCTGCCAAGCGGATTGCATGCGGTGTTTGCATATTCGCTCGAAAAGTCCAAGACCTATCAAATCACCGACGGCATGAGCGATGCGACCTTTCCTGCGTGGGACAAGAACGGGAAATACCTTTACTTCACGGCTTCGACCAATACTGGTCTTTCGCCTGCGGGCCTCGATATGACCAGCGACGAACATCGCGTGACGCGCAGCGTCTATCTCGCTGTGCTCAGCAAGGACGAGAAGTCGCCGCTGGCGCCGGAAAGCGACGAAGAGAAGCCGAAAGACGAGAAGAAGCCGGATCAGGACAAAGACAAGGCGAAAGATGAGGCGAAGGACAAGAGCAAGGAAAAATCCAAAGGCGCGGATGCGGAGAAGGGGAAAACATCCGACGACAAAGATAAAGACAAAGATAAGGACAAGAAGGATGAGCCGGTCGTGGTGAAGCTCGACGTCGACGGCATCGGCCAGCGCATACTTTCGCTTCCGATTCCGGGAAAAAACTATCTCAGCATGCTGCCGGGGAAAACCGGAATTTTATATTTGTCGGAAGGACCGTTGGTCATCACCGACGACGACCAGCCGAATGTCAGCCAGACCATCCAGAAATTTGATCTGAGCAAGCGCAAGGTCGACAAGGTGCTCGAAGACGTCAACGACTTCACGGTATCGTTCGACGGAGAAAAGATCCTGTACCGGAAGGGCGATTCGTGGTCGACGGCTTCGCCGGACGACTCGCCAGGCGGAAGCGGCGGCGGCGCGCCTCCGAAGCCGGGATTCGGCCCTCTGAAGCTAGACAACTGGGAAGTTTACGTGGAGCCTCGCGCCGTATGGAAACAGATCTACAACGAGACCTGGCGCATTGAGCGCGATTTCTTCTATGACCCGCACTATCACGGGCTCGACCTGGAAAAGGCAAAGAAGAAATATGCGCCGTATCTCGACGGGATTGCGTCACGCGAGGAATTGACTTACCTGTTCCAGGAATGTCTGGGCGAGATGACGGTTGGGCACATGTTTGTGGGCGGCGGAGAAGTGAATCCGGAGCCAAAGAAGGTGAAAGGCGGATTGCTCGGGGCGGATTACAGTCTCGAGAACAATCGTTATCGCGTCGCCAAAGTATTCAATGGCGAGAACTGGAATCCCGGCAATGAGGCTCCGCTGACGCAGCCTGGAGTGAACGTAAAGGTGGGTGATTACATTCTCGCGGTCAACGGGCGCGAACTGCATTCGTCCGACAACATCTACAGCTTCTTTGAAGAGACCGCCGGTAAGCAGGTTGTGCTGAAAGTCGGAGCGAATGCGGACGGGAAAGATTCGAGGGAGGTCACAGTCGTTCCGGTAGAGAGCGAAGAGAACCTTCGTCATCTCGCGTGGATTGAAGATAATCGCCGGCGCGTGGACCAGGCCAGCGGCGGGAAGATTGCGTACGTTCACGTTCCCAATACGGCGGGAGCAGGTTACACCAGCTTCAACCGGTACTACTTTGCGCAGGTAGGCAAGGAAGGCGCAATTATTGACGAGCGCTTCAACGAAGGCGGACAGCTGGCGGATTACATCGTCGAGTATTTGCGGCGGCCGTTGATGAGCAAGGTTGTCGCGCGAGAGGGGCACGACTGGTCGAGCCCGTCGGAAGCGATCTATGGACCGAAGGTGATGATGATCAACGAGATGTCGGGTTCCGGCGGCGATGCGTTGCCGTGGTACTTCCGTAAAGCCGGAATCGGACCGATTGTGGGCAAGAAAACGTGGGGCGGATTAGTGGGAATTGGAGGATATCCGGAGCTGATCGATGGAGGGCGCGTGACCGCGCCGCGGGCCGCGCTCTACGGTCTGAAGGGCGAATGGGAGGTCGAGAACGTTGGCGTGTCGCCTGATGTTGAGGTGGACCTCGATCCGGCGGCGTGGCGGCAAGGTAAGGATGCGCAATTGGAGAAAGCGATTGAAGTCGTGATCCAGCAACTGAAGGAGCATCCTTTGCCGGAAATTCAGCGTCCGAAATATCCGAATTATCACGAGCACGATGATTTAGGAGCGGGTAAATGATGCGAGCGTTGGCGATCTTGCCGCTTGTTCTGGTTGTTGCAATCGCGATGGTGTCGGAGTTTTCGGCAAGGGCCGCTTCGCGCGGGCTTCTTCTCGTCGTCAACAAAGGCGATCAGACGCTCGGCATCATCGATGTGGAATCGGGCAAGCAGGTGGCTGCGGTTCCCGAGGGGGGAGTGACTGGGCACGAAGTGATCGCTTCGCCCGACGGCCGTGTGGCTTACGTTCCGATCTATGGAAATTCCGGCGTGGGCAAGCCGGGAACCGACGGAACGAACCTGGTCGCTATCGATCTGGAATCGCGCAAGGTCGTCGGCAATCTTGACTTCTCGCGCGGTGTTCGGCCGCATTGTCCGATGTTTGGTCCGAAGGATGGATTGTTGTATGTCACGACTGAACTTGAGAATGCGGTGACGGTGATCGATCCGCGAAGCCTGAAGATTGTCGGCACGATTCCGACGGGGAAGCCGGAATCGCACATGCTCGCGATCACGCATGACGGACGTTATGGATTCACCGCGAACGTGGGATCGGGAACCGTGTCGGTGCTCGATATGCAAGCGCGGAAAACTTTGGACGTCATCCATGTTGCGCCATCCGTTCAACGCATCTCGATCTCGGTGGATGATCGCTTCGCCTTCACATCGGACCAGTCGGAGCCGCAACTTGCCGTGATCGATACGCAGACGCGAAACGTCACGTCGTGGATTCCGCTGCCTGCTACGGGATATGGGAGCGCTCCAACACCGGACGGGAAGTGGCTGGTGATCGCGATTCCGGGAGCGAAGCAGGTTGCCGTCGTCAATTTGAAGACGATGAAGGTAGAACACACGGTTGACGTTCCTGCGTCGCCGCAGGAGGTGCTGATTCGTCCGGATGGCGCGGCTGCGTATGTCTCTTGCGATGCGAGCCGCAAGGTTGCGGAAATCCAGACATCGAATTGGACGGTGTCGCGATTGATCGATGCGGGAGCTGGCGCGGACGGGCTGGCTTGGGCAGGTACGAAATAGAGAAGTTCTGTTTTGGGACGATAGTTACTTTTTAGTAATTACCCCTCCCCCCCCGGGGGTGATCCATTGAAATCAGAGACTTAGCGGGAAATTCCGGAATAATCTATGGGGCTCAACGACTTGCGGGCAAAATCTTGAGTTACAAGGATTTACGGTTTCGCTGGCTTCTTTCTGCCGTTGCGGCGTACCAGCATCATGAGATGAGTGGGACTTGGGCGCAAGGACTGCGGTCACAATGTACCGTTGAGTAGTCTGCAAAGTGCTGCAAACGCGACAGTAGATCCGAGAAAAATATCTGCCAAAAGTGGGTGCTGCCTGTCCTGCTGGTGCGGAGACTGATTCGGTTCAGGCACGCATCCAGGGCCTGGAGATGTGGGCTTGATACTTCGGCCGGTTCCCGGCTCGAGAT
>JASLEQ010000537.1 GCA_030151135.1 Candidatus Sulfotelmatobacter sp.
AACAGGACGGCCGCTCCGAGGACGAGTAGCACACGTTTCACGATGTTGTCTCCTTGGGACTTCGATTTGTAACGGAGGTAGTTTCAGGCCGGTGGGAGCTTTGAGGTACGGTACGAAAGAACGCGGATTTGTCCGGAATTCGTAACAAGAAATGACACTGAAATCGGCGCTGCAGGACATCAAGGAAACAACGCTCTCGGCAGTCTCAGGGCTATTGGCGAAACTGGCTTACCTGTCATCTTTGCGGCGGGCGCACGGGCAGTATGAGCATTGGGGAATGGAAGCGATTCATGGAAAGGAATCGTCGCAACGCGCCCTGAGAACAGCGCATAGCGAGGTGCTGGGCAGTGTTTTGCGGACCCCGCTGACCTTGCTGGAGCGGGATTTAGATCAATCCAGCCATTTCGGGCGTAGCAATCCTCAGCAGTTTATCGAGCAGATGAAGGACAGGGTAGAAGAGCTTGTGCCGGAAGGCCGCGAGAACACGCCGGCTGCCAGCCACCTTAGTTCAGTGCTGCGGGCGCTTTCGAGTTTGGAGCGGAATCGAGAGCGTGCCACTCGGTCAACTTCATAGCGACGCCGACGACCTGTCCGAGAACTTCAGCTTCCTGCGGATGCCGCAGGATTCGCACCGGGACTGGAGAAAGCGGATGCGGCTGGAGGACAATCTCATCGCGGCGCATGCTGCACCATGAGCAGGTGTGCCCATCGCGAGTCTCCACAAAATAAATTGGACGTTCATACTCGGAACGCCACGATCCTTCGACCACCCGGTTACGCGATTCGTCGACCTGGATGAAACTGCCCGGAGGAAGAATGGGATACATGGTGAAGTCCTGAGTGCCGACGTAGCCGTAGGTGAAATCGGTCGTGGCGAGCTGAGCAAGGTAGGCAAAAGGAACCATTCCCCACTGCTCGACCATGCGCCCCAGATTGGTGGTGCGCCGCTCATCAAAACCGGGATCCATGCGCGTCGGGACCTGCACTGACGCCAGTCCAGCCAGAGCATCAGAAACGTGCGATTTCGGTGGAGAGACAAGCCCCAGATCCGCTGCCGTATTGCTGAGCTCGACCCCGTACCACGACATCAATTCGCGAATATCGCGTCGATAGATGATCGATAGCGTGTAGAGGCGATAGATGCTCGGCAAAATACCTTTGGTCTCGATGTCGGACAACCGGCTCGGCGGAATCGAGAATTCTTCGTTGCGATATCTCTCTGCGATGCGCGCGCTGGAATTTTCCACGTCACGCATGGTGAGACCCAGTTTTTCGCGGAGAGTTCGAAGACTTTTGCCGGCTGGGAGCATTGGACGACGCCCTTATAACAGTGACGCAAATCATACCAAAATGGGCCGCGATTTTAGTTGGTTTTCGAGTAAAAAGTTTTAACTCCGCGTTGTTACAAAATCCGGACAGATGGAAAGCCACGTCCGGCAAGCACCTCCAGCCGCACATACTGAGAAGTTCATCACGTATGCGGTAAGGTGCGAGCCGTGAACACCTTGTATTTGTTCGGAATTCGTAACACGATGTTCGTTGGCCCTCGAGTCTTAGAACCTGGGTTCATGCGGACCTACGCGTCAACGCGCGGAAAGTTGCGCGAAAAAGGGAGGGCGAAACCCAATTTTCGCAGGATCGCTATAATCGCCGCGTGCACAACTCAAATCGAGTCCTGGGCCTGGATGTCGGTGCCAGACGGATTGGCGTCGCAGTCTCGGACCCACTCGGCATTACGGCGCAAGGTCTGGAAACGCTCCAGCGCAGGAACAAGAAATACGACTATTCCTACCTGCACAGGATTATTCGGGACTACCAAGTTACAGAAATCGTGGTCGGCCTGCCGCTAAGAATGTCGGGAGCGGAAGGTACGCAAGCCGAGAAGATTCAGCTGTTTGCAGAGGACCTACGGAAGCATTTCAAGCTTCCGGTACACCTTTGGGACGAGCGCCTGACCTCTGCGGAGGCCAATCGCCTGTTGCGGGAAACCGACCTCTCGATCGAGAAGCGGGGGCAGGCCGTGGACCGGATGGCGGCCATCCTTATCCTGCAGAGTTGGATGGAAAGCCGCCGTTAGTCTCCGATCCCTCGGGGCGGTCAGTCCGCTGGCTTGCCTTCCCCGATCGCGAGGAGTAGCATATTTACAGTACTCGCAACGTTCTCCCCGTCTAACCCTCCGCCTTACTGGGTGCCTTTTATGAGTGCTTCCGACATGAACTTCCATATTGGGGATAAGGTTGTCTATCCCAACCACGGCGTTGGAGTCATCGAACAGATCAGCAGCCGGTCGATTGGCGCCAACGTTGAACGCTTTTACCTTCTGAATATCAAAGCGAGCAGCCTGAAGGTGATGGTCCCCTGCAACAATGCGGGAAGCGTAGGATTGCGCCGGGTGGTGCGCAATGGTGAGATCCAGAAGGTGCTCGACCTGCTCTCGCTGGGCGAAAGCAATGGGGGCGGCGACTGGAAGGACCGTTTCAAAGAAAACTCCGATCGTATGCGTACGGGATCTCTGCTTGAGGTCGCCGGCGTGTTGAAGAGCCTGATTGCTTTACATCAGGCTAAACCTCTCTCATTCCGGGAGAAGAAGATGCTCGAGCGAGCGCGCTATTTACTGGTCAGCGAATTGGCCATGGCGCGAAATTGCGAGGAATCGAAAATCGAAGAGCTCCTTACGCTCACGCTCGCGAAGTGCAAGCTGCGCTTCCCCGAGGCCAGCGAGTTTCAAGCCTAG
>JASLEQ010000619.1 GCA_030151135.1 Candidatus Sulfotelmatobacter sp.
CTGGGACTGGAAAAATTTCCAAGCGTGGGGATGCGCGCGGAATTGCTTTTCGAATGCCGGAGGGAGCTTGGCACTCTTCCGCTGCTCGTAGGAGTAGATTGCGGAACGGTCTGCATTGCGCTTCTCAAAGGCGGCGCGTCCGACCGGGTGCATGAGGCCCTGGGCCGAGAGTTCCTTTGCGCGCTTGCTATTGATTGCGCTCCAGATGCTGGTGGGCTTGCGGGGAGTGAAGCGGATTTTGTAACTGTGTGCGTCGATACTCTTGCGCAGTCCATCGATCCATCCGAAGCACAGAGCGCCGTCGACGGACTCGGGCCAGGTGATGCTGGGACGTCCCGAGGTGCGCTTGTAGAAGCCGACCCAGAGTTCTTCAAAAGCGGCATGATTCTTTTCGAGCCAGGCGCGCCAATCGTTCAGCGTGGGAAAAAATTGCGGCGGCGGCTCTCTTTTTGGCTTGGGCATGAGAGAGATTATTTCGCGATTTCAAGGCCGCGGCAACGCTTACATCAACCAGAGGGCATCGACGTCGACGATAACTTGCGTACGCGGGATTTTTTGTTGCGCGGCGTGGGCGAGCATGGCTCGCAGCGTGGTATTCAATTTTTCGCGGCTGGGCGACTTCAGCACGAAGTGATAACGATAATCACGCTTGAGGCGCATGATGGGCGCAGCGGCGGGGCCGAGAACACGGACGCCTTCGTGACGGGTTTCGTTGAACCACTTACCGAGAGTGCCGGACCAGGTCAACGCATTGTCGAGATTGTCGCTGCGGACGAGAACGTTGGCCAAGGCGGAGTAGGGCGGATAGTGCATCCAACTGCGGAAGCGAAGTTCTTTCTCGTAGAAGCCGAGGAAGTCGTGCTGGGCTGCGAATTGAACGGCGTAGTGATCCTGGAAATAGGTTTGAAGAATCACTTTGCCGGGAGACTGGCCGCGCCCGGCGCGTCCGGCAACCTGGGTGAGGAGCTGGAAGGTACGTTCGGCGGCGCGGAAATCGGGGAGGCCGAGGGCGACGTCGGCTCCAACGACTCCGACGAGAGTGACGCCGTGAATGTCATGGCCCTTGGCAATCATCTGCGTGCCGACGACGATGTCGAGTTCGCCTTCGTTGAGGCCGTTGAGGGTGCGTTCGAAATCTTCATGGCCGCGGACCGTATCGCGGTCGAGGCGGGCGATGCGGGCCTGCGGAAAGATGCCGTGCAGCAATTCTTCCAACTTTTCTGAGCCGGTGCCGAGGAAGTAGACGTATTCACTGCCGCAGTGAACGCAGGCTTTGGGGACGGGAGCGGTGTATCCGCAATAATGGCAAACCATTTTGTGCTCGCGCTTGTGGTGGGTGAGCGCGATGGCGCAATTTTTGCATTCGAGCTTCTTGCCGCAGGTGCGGCAGAGGACGACCGGGGAGTATCCACGACGGTTCAGCAGAACCATCACTTGCTCGCGACGGTCGAGGCGGTGCTGGATTTCTTCCGCGAGCTTGCGCGAGATGACCTGCTCGCGTCCAGTCTCTTGAAATTCGAGGCGCATGTCGACGATCTCGACCTCGGGAAGCGGGCGTTTTTCGACGCGATCGGGAAGTTCGATGAGCGCGTACTTGTTCTTGGTGGCGTTGAAGTAGGACTCGAGCGACGGGGTGGCGGAACCGAGGACGACGGCGGCGTTCGACATTTTGGCGCGCATGACGGCGACATCACGAGCGTGGTAGCGCGGCGTTTCTTCCTGCTTGTAGGAGGAGTCATGCTCTTCGTCGACAATGATGAGGGCAAGATCGGCGACTGGCGCGAAGACAGCGGAGCGAGTGCCGACGACCATGCGAGCTTCTCCACGCTTGATGCGGTGCCATTGCTCGGCGCGTTCTTTGTCGGAGAGAGCGGAGTGCAGGATCGCGACTTCATCACCGAAGATCTGGTGGAGGTCGGCGGCGACGGCGGGCGTAAGTCCGATTTCGGGGACAAGGAGGATGGCGGAGCGTCCGGCTTCGAGAACTGAGCGCATGCCGGCGAGATAGACGGCGGTCTTGCCGGAGCCGGTGACTCCGTGCAGCAGCATCCCGGAAAACTCGCGGGACTCGACCCGCTGGCGCAAGCAGGTGAGGGCTTCTTTTTGCGCCTGAGTGAAATCGAACTCGAAAGGCTGCAGGCGCGGTCGGGTGCGTGAAACGGTGAAGCCGGCAGGCTCTTCGATGAGTTCGACAGCGCCTCGGCGGACGAGAGTGCCGAGCGTTGTGCGGGGGACTTTCAGGGATTGCAAGATCTGTACCGGGACTTTTCCTCCGTCGGCGGCCAGAGTCTCGACGATCGTTCTCTGGTTTGCGTTCAGTTTTCCTTCGGCGGATTTCAGGACGGCGATTTTGATGGTGCGGGCGGCGTCGTGCTGCGCTGAGATGTCTTCACGAGCGATCCATTTCTTGCGAACCATGCCGTCGAGAAGCTTGCGGGATGCGCCGGTCGAGGTACGGAGGGTTTGCTCGCGGACGAGACCTTGGCCCGGAGCGACGGAAGCCGAATGCTGAGGGATGACGGGTAGCACGGCTGAAGCCATACCCTTCCCGTTGGTAGAAGTGTCGGGATCTCTGCTTGCGGCTGGGGAAATCCCTACGTCTCCCGAATGCGGTGAGACATAGGGCACCCACTGATTGTCTGCCTCGTCGCTTGCAGCAGCCAGATAATCGAGGGCGCGGATTTCGGTGTCTTGATCTTCCGGCGTGCGCTGGGAGCGGGCCGAGGATCCCGAGGCGCCTGCTTGATGCAGCGCCATGCGGCCTGGTTCAGTGATGCGATATCCGATGACACGCTTGAATTCGGCCGTGAGCGGAAGCATGGTGCGAAAGACTTCTCCGATAGGCGCGAGGTAGTAGTCGGAGATCCAGCGGCCGAGGCGGAGAAGATGATCGTCGAGAACCGGGGTGGGATCGACGATGGTGAGGAGGTTCTTGGTCTGCACTTTCGGCTTGCGATCGTGCAACTCGACGACGATGCCCATCAAGCGCTGCTGGCGGAAAGGGACGAGGACGCGTCCGCCGACGACGGGAGTCATGCTATCGGGCACACGGTAGGTGAAGGCCATGTCCAGGGGCACGGGCAGGGCCACGTCGCAGAAGTCGGGCATTGTGGGAAGGATAAACCACGGGGCGGTGTGGACGGTTGTTGGGTTCGCTGCAGGTTATCGCAGCGCGTGGGGATCTTTCGACTGTGCGCGCAGGATGACAATCATTCTGACTTCTGAGGAGCTTTGAGACCGAGGTACTTCATGACCATCTGCAGATCTTTCCAGGCTTCGCCTTTTTGGCGGGGGTCGCGGAGAAGAAATGCCGGATGGTACGTCACGGCTAATTTCGCGCCCTGCCAGTTTGGATCGTTGCTGCGAGCCCCGGAGGGCATGAAGTCGTAGAAGCGTCCGCGCAGTTCCGCCATCGAGGCGTTCATCGCCAGAAGATTTTTTGCGGCAACTGCTCCCAAGGCGACGACCACTTTTGGCTTAATCACTGCGATCTGGCGCATCAGGAATGGCGAGCAGGTGTCGCACTCGTCGCGCTCGGGCGTGCGATTTCCCGGAGGGCGGCATTTCACGACGTTGGCGATGTAGACATCTTCGCGGCGGATGCCCATGGCCTTGATCATGTTGTTGAGAAGCTGTCCAGCACGGCCGACGAAGGGTTCGCCCTGCATATCTTCGTCAGCGCCGGGACCTTCGCCGACGAACATGAGATCCGCGTGAGGATTGCCGACTCCGAAGACGATCTGCTTGCGTCCTTGCTGGTGAAGCTTGCAGCGGGTGCAATCGCCAAGATCTTCACGAATTAACTTGAGGGCAGTGACGGGATCGGTGACGGCTTGCTCGGGCTTGGGACTGAGAATTTCGAAAACTTTGTCGGCGGCCGGCTTCGAGACAACGGCGGATTTCCTTGGGGACATTTCCTCTCGCTGTTCCGGATGATGAATTGGAGCGATTTCTTCTTCCTGCAGAACCGCGGATGGTGCGGCGCCTTCGCGGCGGTAGAAATCATAGATGCCGAGATCGTTGTAGAAACGGATGCGGTTGGCGAGGGCGCGGCGCAGGTCGGGATTCAGTGTGCTTGGCACGGGTGACTTCGAAATTATACGTGGGCTGCCGTGGGGAAGGTAGGGATCGTTCGACTGCGCTGAGGAGGAGAGATTTAAACTTTGAGTTTCGACTGGTTCGATTGGCGAAGCTTCGTGATTTGATCGAGGACGCGCTGGGAGACTTCCCATTTCGTAGTCTCGGGGACTTCGACGACCTCGTCGCGGCTGATGATGGTGACGGCGTTGCGATCGGAGTCGAAGCCTACGCCATCCCGGGAGACGTCGTTGACGACGATGGCATCGAGGTTCTTGGAAACCAGCTTCTGGCGGGCGTTTTCGAGTACGTTCTCGGTCTCGGCGGCGAATCCGACGATGATCTGGTTTTGCTTTTTCTGGACGATCTCTTTCAGGATGTCGGGAGTCGCCTCGAGTTCGAGCGTCATGGGACCTTTGCGCTTGATTTTCTGTCCGGCAGCCGATTTTGCGCGGTAGTCGGAGACGGCAGCGGTCTTGATGACGATTGTGGCTTGGGGCAGAAGATGGACGACCGCATCGCGCATCTGCTCTGCGGACTCGACGCGAGTCAGTTCCGCCGCGCCTGGAACAGCCAAGTTCGTGGGGCCAGCCACCAGCAGGACGCGGGCACCGCGACGGAGCGCGGCTTCTGCGAGGGCGTATCCCATGCGTCCACTGGAGCGATTGGTGAGATAGCGAACAGGATCAATCTTTTCGCGGGTGGGACCGGCAGTGATGAGAACGGTTTCGCCGGCGAGGTCCTGACTGGCGCCGAGGGTTTCGAGCACTGTCGCCACGATGGCGTCGTTCTCGGCGAGGCGTCCCTGGCCGACCATGCCACAGGCTAGATATCCGGAGCCGGGTTCGACAATTTTCACGCCACGCTTCCGGAGAATCTCCAGATTCGCCTGGGTAGCCGGATGGTTCCACATGTTGACGTTCATGGCGGGGGCGATGACGACGGGAGCAGTCGTGGCGAGATAGAGGGTCGTCAGAAAGTCCGTGGCGATTCCCTGGGCGAAGTGAGCGATGACGTCAGCCGTGGCGGGAACAACGACGAGAGCATCAATGGATTGCGCGACCGCGATGTGCTCGATGGCGGAATCGATGTTGGGCTCGTGCTCTTCGCCGGGCGAGAACATTCCCGTGATGACTTTTTCTCCGGAGAGGGCGGCGAAGGTGAGAGGCTTAACGAATTCCTGGGCGGCGCGGGTCATAACGACCTGCACGCGGACGCCGCGGTCCTGCAAGAGGCGAAGAACTTCCGCGGCCTTGTAGGCTGCGATACCGCCAGTGACGCCGAGGGCGATCTTCATAGCATTTTCGATTGCAGACTTGCGATTGCAGATTCAAGAAGACTTCTGCAAGGCGGGTAACCGCAGATCGAAAGAATTAGTCCTGACCGAGAGCCTTGTCGAGGGTTTCGGAGGCGCGGTCGGCGGCGCTACGGAGTTCGGTCATTTCCCATTTCACTTTGCCGGCGCGGATTTCATCTTGCGCGATGCGGCAAGGCTTGCGGGAATTGGTATCGACCACCGGAGGAGCGCCAGACTGGAGTTGGCGAGCGCGCCGGGCTGCGACCAGGATGTACCGGTAATTGCTATCAAAGCCTTCGATCAACTTCATTGGGACGTCCCCCTTGAAAACCATTCGAAGTGTAATCAGTGCCGAACGTTAAACAAGCGTTCCACAGAACAGAGCAACTTGGGCTTGTCCCGGGCCGAACTGCTTCCGGTCAGCACCCTTGCTGGGCGCCCCCTAATGATACCGCGAAAGCTAGGAGCGTGCTGAGGGAGCGGGAGCACTAAAGGACGATAGGATGGGCTGGATGCGGTCGCGAACATTTGCGAGGCGGCAGGACTCAGCCAACTCGATCGTAAGGCGCTCCTGCTCGGTGAGGGTACGCTGTTCTCGCCGCAGGCGTTCGGAGGAAACGATAGCCCGCAGCTTCTCGCACGACTCCCCAAGCTTGTCATTCACCAAAACGTAATCGTATTTATCGTATTCGGCGATTTCGCGGCTGGCAGCGATCAAGCGACGCTGGACCACGGGTTCGGGGTCTTCCCCACGATTTTTCAAGCGCCACTCGAGTTCCTCACGATCCGGGGGAAGGACGAAAATACTGATGGCGTCGGTGAGATTATGCTTGATCTGCGCTGCGCCCTGGACGTCGATGTCGAGAAGAAGATCATGGCCTGCGCGGCCTGCCTGGCGCAGGAATTGCCGCGAGGTGCCATAGCAATTGCCATGAACATTGGCGTATTCGAGGAACTCGCCGGCCTCGATCATGCGGTTAAATTCATCGGTTTGAACGAAGTGGTATTCCTTGCCATTCTGCTCACTGCCGCGGCGTTCGCGAGTGGTGTAGGAGATGGAAAAATCGAGATTGGGAACGAGTTTGAGAAGCTCGTTCGTGAGCGTTGATTTGCCCGAACCGGACGGGGCGGAGATGATGAAGACGAGCGGCTTGGAGGATGCGGTCATTCCAGGTTCTGCACCTGTTCGCGGGATTTCTCGATTTCGGCTTTCATGGCCAATCCCGCCTCTGTAATTTTTAGCGCTTCGCCAGCCAGGCCGGAAGTCTTCGAAAGTAGAGTATTGGCCTCGCGGTTCATTTCCTGCAAGAGGAAGTCGAGTTTCTTGCCGATTTCGCCGCCCTGATCGAGTAATCCGAGGAAGTGTTGCACGTGTGTATCGAGGCGGACGATTTCCTCCTGGATGTCGCTGCGATCGACGAGCAGAGCGGCCTCCTGGAGGATACGCTCGCGGTCGATGCTGGAGCCGAGGAGTTCCTGAAGGCGGGTTTGCAAACGGTCGGCATAGTTGTGCAAGACGGCGCGCCGATGCAACTGGACGTCTTTGGCGGCCTGGGCGAGATGCGCCATACGCTCGCGAAGTTCACGGGCGATGCCGCGGCCTTCTTCTTCACGCATTTCATTCAAGCGATCGAGCGCTTCGCCGACGCGGGACATGACGGCGGCTTCGATCTCGGTGTCGATATTGCCGTTGGCGACATCGAGTGCGCCGGGAATGCGGAAGACAGCATTCAGATCGGGCTCGGAGGCGAGAGCAAACTCGACGGCAGCGGCACGGAAGGCGGCGATGTATCCGCTGACGAGTTCGCGGTTCAGGGAGAAACCTTCGTTGGTCGCGCGGTCGAGGCTGAGCGAGACTTCGACGTGACCGCGCGCGATTTTTTCCTTGAGAAGACGGCGGAGCTGCATTTCAAGGGAATCCGAACCGGAGGGAAGGCGGAAGTGGAGATCGAGGAAGCGGTGGTTCACCGACTTCAGCGAGAGCGTGAATCCCAGGCGAGAGTTGGTTTGAGCAACCGCGGGTTTTTCCGCGGGAGATTCGGGGGTTTGGCGAATCTCCCCTTTGGCCTGAGCGAAACCTGTCATCGAGCGTATGGGCATAATTGGCCGAGCACTAAGAACCTGCTGCTACCTTGGGGACATCTACACCGGCAAATTGCAATTCGTACAGGCGGCGGTAAATTCCGTCCTGCAGCATTAAATCGTCGTGAGCGCCGGTTTCAGCGATATGGCCGTTGTCGAGCACGACAATGCGATCGGCGCGGCGAACGGTCGAGAGGCGATGAGCGATCACCAAGACTGTACGTCCGCTCATCAGGTTGTGCAACGCCGGCTGGACCAAAGCTTCGGACTCGCTGTCGAGGGCGGAGGTGGCTTCGTCCAAAATCAGAATAGGCGCATTCTTGAGCAACGCGCGGGCAATGGCCAGGCGTTGACGCTCGCCACCGGAGAGCCGGAACCCGCGCTCCCCGATCACAGTATCGTACCCCGCGGGGAGGGCCAGAATGAAGTCATGCGCGAGAGCGGCCCGGGCGGCGGCCTCGACTTCTTTCATGGGAACGTGCGGCTGGCCGTAAGCGATGTTGTTGCGTACGGTGTCGTTGAAGAGCACGGTTTCCTGGGTAACGATGCCGACTTGAGATCGCAGAGAGGCGAGCGTGACGTTGCGGACATCCTGGTTGTCGATGAGGATGCGGCCGCCTGTGACGTCGAAGAAGCGAGGAATCAAGTGAACCAGAGTGCTCTTCCCTGCTCCGCTGGAGCCGACGATGGCGAGAATCTCCCCGCGTTTTACGTCGAGATTGATGCCGCGCAGAATTTCCCGGGACTCATCGCCATCGGACAGGTAGGAGAAGGAGACATCCTCGAAGCGAATGTTGTTGCTGAAGCGCGGAAGAGGTTTGGCGCCATGCTTTTCGTTCACAACATCTTCGGTATCCATGAACTGGAAGAGCTGGGAAGAGGCGCCGAGAGCTTGCTGGAAGCTGTTGTTAAAGACCGCAAACTTGCGCACGGGGTTGTACATGCTGAGGACGGCGGCGACGAAGGCGATGAAGGCTCCGAGGGTCAGTTCGCTGCGGGCGATCTGCTCGCGGCCGAGGAGCAGAAGGAGCGCGACGGCGACGGAGCCGAAGATATCCATTAA
>JASLEQ010000621.1 GCA_030151135.1 Candidatus Sulfotelmatobacter sp.
GCCAGTTGTCGTTGCGTGAAGGGCTTGGTGAGCCGGGGCAGAGTTGAGTCAGTCTCGGGTGGCAACTCACCATAGCCCGTAGCAAGAAGGACTGGCAAACCGGGCCGCATGGCTCGAATCTCATGCGCAAGCTGCAGACCGGTCATGCCCGGCATCAGTTGATCCGCGATCACCAAATCGAGGTAGGGACCGCCTTGTGTGATCACGTCAAGGGCAGCCTGTCCCGAGGGAACAGCGACCACTTCATGACCAAGATCTTCGAGCATCGCAGTCGTACTGCGAAGGACCAAACGGTCATCATCAACCAGTAACACCTTAAAGTGTCTGCGGTCGCTGCCTGTGCCCAACGTAGAATCCGCTGCTGTCGCCGACGAGCGAGAGCGCGCTTCATTGCTCGCCGTACGCAACCAAAGTTCCAAGGTCGTGCCTTCATGCAGTCGACTTCGGATTACGAGTTTGCCGCCCGATTGAGCGCACAAGCCATCCACCATAGCAAGACCAAGCCCGGTACCTTTTCCCACAGCCTTCGTGGTGAAGAAGGGCTCGGTGACTCGCGCCAGCGTCGCCTCATCCATGCCGTGCCCTGTGTCAGCAACCGAAAGGCAGGTGTACAGACCCGGTGCGAGGTGGGCGGGATGGCCGGCCGTCACGCTAACTTCTTCCGCAGAAATGGTTATCGTGCCACCGCCCGGCATGGCATCCCGAGCGTTCAGCGCCAGATTCAAAAGCGCTGTCTCGAGCTGATTGACGTCCGTATATGCATGCGGAATCCGCCGCATAAAGCGGATGTCGATGCGGATCAACGGTCCGACCGATCGTTCCAGCAGCTCTTGCATCCCATTGACCAAAGCAGGGACGTCGACCGCCTCGAGCTTCAATTCCTGGCGCCGGGCGAACGCGAGCATGCGCTGCGTGAGCGACGCCCCTCGCTTGGAGGCCTGAATCGCGTTATCCAATAGCCCCAACATGCGTCGATCGTCGGGCAGGTGCTTGCGCAGAAGCTCAAGGCTTCCTGAAATCGCCATGAGCAGGTTGCTGAAGTCATGCGCTGCGCCGCCTGTGAACTGGCCGATGGCTTCCATTTTCTGCGCCTGGCGCAAGCGAGCTTCGGCTGCCCTTCTGTCGGTGACGTCCCGCGTGACCTTGGCGAATCCAATCAGGCGTCCGCGGTCACGAATGGCATCGATGCTGACATTGGCCCAGAAACGGCTCCCATCCTTGCGGACTCGCCAGCCCTCCAGCTCTGCTCTTCCATTGTGCGCGGCGGCTTCGAGGTTCGCCGTCGGACAATCGGCGCGTTGGTCTTCCTCCGTGTAGAAGCGGGAGAAATGCTGTCCAATGATTTCCTTAGCTTCATATCCTTTGATTCGCTCGGCGCCGGCGTTCCAGCTCACCACCAGCCCGTGCGGGTCGAGCATAAAAATCGCGCAATCGGTGACGCCATTGACGAGCAACTCAAAACTCCGTTCCACGCTCTCAAGTTGCTGACGCGTCGTCTCCAATTCTCGCGTCCGATCACTCACGGTTGCTTCGAGGACTTGTTTGACGCGCTGTAATTCCCGCTCCGCTTCGCTTCGAGCGGTAATGTCGCGGGTGAAGGCGAGTTGACCCACGGTGCCGTCATTCAAAATAATCGGAACGGCGTTTGTTTCCATTCGCCGGCGCACACCGGCCAAGCCGACGATGTCGAATTGCCAAGTCAGGGTTTCGCCTCGGCATACCCGGTCATGGTAGGCACGCCAAAAATCCCGATGCTCCGGGGCAACTAGATCGAAGACGCACGCACGATCGACCGCTTGCCATGACGGGGCATCAATTAGACGCAGGCCGGTCGCATTCATCTGCAGCAGCCGGCCATCCGGCGCAACGATCTTGATGCATTCGGGCGCAGAGTCGAGCAAGGGTTGCAAGAACTTCCAGTTGAGCGGCTCTGAGACGACGGCCGATTTTCTGGAGCGACGATCCGATGCCCGGACTTCGGTCGCCATGCACTTCTCCATTTTCGAGACAGGAGCGATGCTGGAAACTATATCGGAATCAGAGGCAGAACAAGCCGATGTCGTCACTAGAAAGGAGCCGTAGGATAGTTCCTACACAAGACACCGGCGCCTCTCGCAACGCTCTTTGCGAAAAGCCCCGACGCCACTTGGGATATCCGGCATTCGAGTTCCGCTTCGCTTTTTTGGCTGGCGGGTCGACCCATGCACCGCGTGCGCTGACCCCGTTGGGCGAGAGGCGTAAGCTTGGGTTGCTGTAGCAGCACGTACTCAAGAAGCACAATGTTCAGATCCTGAAAGAACGTCTTGGCAATTTCTGCCAGGAGCCGGTGTCGAGTGTCACCAGACTCAAACAGCTCCGTGAAATGAGTTCTCACGGCCCTAGCCCATACGCATTCCTCGCAGAACGCCGTCACAGTGTTTTGCCGCTTGGCCGCCTGCATTCACGCTCCCGGTGGTGATCGCATTTAATTCGATCGTCCATTTCTCGTTTGATCTCTGTCGCAGATCGCATC
>JASLEQ010000623.1 GCA_030151135.1 Candidatus Sulfotelmatobacter sp.
CGCTATCGCGAGGAGGTCATCCGCAAGCGAAAAGCAGAACAGGACATCGAAGCCCAACTCGCGGCGCTGGAAGCCCAGCTTCGAGGCGAGAAGAGCGAAGGCGAATTCTTACCTGCCCCAATTGAAGCCGAGGCGCAGGGAATGGCAGCAGACTAGTCGCTGCCCGTGGCTGGCACAAAACTTTGGCGGAAGCGAGTGGGGGTCGAACCCACCGGTGACAGGATTGCCTGCCACCCGCCGGTTTTGAAGACCGGGACGATCACCGGACCGCATGCGCTTCCGCAGTCACTTAGCTCGCCGTCGGACCGCTTCAAGACTAATTCAGCCGCATCCGGAAGCTCCTGCATGGCGGACTACAAAAGATTATCACCCGCTTTGATGTAACTGGAGTTTGCGCTTCCGGACACCCGCACTCAGCCGTGATTTATTACCACAACAACATTATTGAGTGTGGATAATGAGCGAGATGGCGATTTATCGCCAACAATGCCCGAAGAAATGTGATTCACATTGATAAACCTTCGGCTTCGCTATAAACTTTGCGCCTGAAATATACGGGCAATGTGGGTGCCCGCGTGTTGGTTCTCGGTTCTCCCCCGAATCGGCCCCGGTTGTTCTCACCTGCTCAATTCATTCGGGTCGTTGTCCCGCGGGTGAAATGTCGCTAGGAGGAAAACATGCGGATTAGAAATGTTCATGTGATCGAATCCATGTGCTGGAAAACGGTCTTCGCAATCTTTCTATTTTGTACCGTTGCGACGATTGCCTCGCAGGCGCAGAACTTCACTACTCTGACCAGTTTTAACTCTTACGTTGACGGGGGTGCCCCCTATGGGTCACTCGCCCAGGGTTTCGACGGGAATTTTTACGGAACGACATCATCCGGCGGAAGCAATGGCACTCTCGCGGGTACAGTTTTCAGGATGACTCCCGAAGGGACGCTGACCGTGATTTACGCCTTTTGCTCCCAAATCAATTGCGCTGACGGCGAGAATCCTTTCGGAGGTCTGGTGCTAGGCACGGACGGCAATTTCTATGGAACGACGCTTGGTGGCGGGACCTTCGGAACCTTTGGAACTGTCTTCAAGATCACCTCCGGAGGCCAGTTGACCACGCTGCATAGTTTTCAAGGCTCCGACGGCGTCACCCTTTTCTTCGGACTGGCCCAAGCCACCGACGGCAACTTCTACGGCACTACTTACGAAGGCGGATCAAGCACGAACTGTCCCGCTGGATGCGGCACGGTCTTTCAGATAACTCCTGCTGGCTCCTTCACGATGTTGCATAGCTTCTGCCCTCAGTCGGGTTGTGCTGATGGCTCCGCTCCTCAAGGCCTGCTCCCAGGCAGCGACGGCAACCTCTACGGAACTACCGGCAGCGGGGGGGCAAACGGGATGGGTACGATCTTCAGAATCACGCCTGGCGGTGCGTTCACTACGTTGCACAGCTTCAACGGCGCTGACGGCAATTTTCCGATCGCAGCTTTGGTGCAAGCTGGTCAAAGCAATTTTGGATACGGCGCAACCGCGACTGGTGGAACACAGAGCAATGGCACCCTATTTAGCAGCACGGCGACCGGGAATGTTACGACTCTCTACAATTTCTGTTCTCAAACGAACTGCGCCGACGGGCGGCAGCCCTCAGGACTGATACGGGCTACCGACGCAAATATCTACGGGACTACCCTGGGCGGTGGTAGTTCCTTCAGCGGGGGCGGCATCTTATTTGGAATGACTCCAACAGGCAAGTTCCACACACTTCATACTTTTTGCGCCTCGAGGACTTGTGCCGATGGCGAGGCACCCCGCGGAGGATTGATCCAGGGTACTGACGGAAGCATATACGGCACTACGCAATTAGATGGAACCGCCGGTGGCGGCACCGTGTTCCGGCTGACAGTGGGTCTTGCCCCTTTTGTGAGAACGAGTCCCTCCTTTGGCAGCGCGGGAGCAACGGTTGTCATTTTTGGAACTAATCTGACAGGGGCGACTGCTGTCAGCTTTAACGGCACGACGGCATCGTTTACGGTCGTCTCCGGCACGGAAATTACGGCCACGGTTCCCTCCGGAGCGACCAGCGGCACGGTCGCCGTGACAACTCCCAGCGGCACACTCACCAGCAATGTGCCTTTCCAGGTAGCAAAGTGACAGCTTAACCGATAAATGTCGGGCCGCCCTTTTGACGCGCCTCTCTTCCAGGCAGGAACAACCCTGTGGCGCAAGGGTATTGCTTACAGGCGATTTCGCGCTTTGAGCCGCAAAGTATGGTTACTGATGAAAACTTGCCGTTACACTCAAAACCCTAGAATCGGTATCACCGGCTCCGGATCACCTCCGGAGCCTTCCTTCCTTATTCTCATCCCGATTCGGGATAATCTCATCCCGAACTTGTCCTGATCTAGTCCAAAACACACAGTAAAAGACCCACGAAAGCCCGAATTTCGTGTGGTTTCGTGGGTGACTAAAGCTTTGAAGACCGGGACAATCGCCTGGACCGCATGCGCTTCCGCGACTCCAGCCATTCTAATAGAGACGAAAAAAGCGCAGACTCGCGCCCGCGCTGATCCTGTAACGCAAGAGACGATTATTTCGGCTGCGGCGCTGTCCTCAGATATGGCTTGATTGTCTTGAAGCCAGGAAATTTTTGCTGGGCCTCTTCGTTCGACACCGCCCCGGTAAGAATCACGTCGTCCCCCGATTTCCAATTCACCGGAGTGGCGACTTTATGCTTCGCCGTAAGTTGCATGGAATCGATCACCCGCAGGATCTCGTCGAAGTTGCGGCCGGTCGTCATCGGATAGCTGAGTTGTAGCTTGATCCGCTTGTCCGGACCGATGACAAAAACGGTCCGCACGGTCGCGTTATCGGCGGGCGTCCGGCCCTCGCACGTATCGCCTATGTCGCCTGGAAGCATTCCGTAGAGCTTTGCAACCTTGAGTTGCGGATCGCCGATCATCGGGTAGTTCACCGCGGCACCCTGCGTTTCTTCAATATCTTTCTCCCACTTTTCGTGGCTTGAAACTGGATCCACGCTCAGCCCAAGTATCTTCACGTTCCGCTTGGCGAACTCTGGCTGCAGTTTTGCCATGTATCCCAGCTCGGTTGTGCAAACAGGGGTAAAGTCTTTCGGGTGCGAAAACAGAATGGCCCAGCTATTCCCGATCCAATCGTGAAAATGAATCGTGCCCTGCGTAGTCTCCGCAGTAAAGTCGGGAGCGACGTCGTTAATCCTCGGGACACTATAGGTTTCGGTCGCGGTCGTCATTGGTAGTTCCTCCGTAAATTCCATCGGTTGATGTTTTCGAAATCCGCCCGCTCCGGTGCCCAGCTCACAAAGCGGATGAAAACAAAACCCACCCGCTTTGGCCGGGTGGGTGGGAGAAATTCGTTGAATGCTACCCACACACCGGCATCGGGCGACAACAACACATCGCTCCGGCGGTGAATGAGTGAATCATAGGTTTAGCATAGGCGGGACCGGCGGCAGTGTCAAACGCCCTAGCAGCGCGTGTTCAGGGGATTTTTTGCATCGCCCGCGCGATCGCAATCATCGATTGCTACGAAGTATCGAGATGGAAACCTAAATGGCAACCGAGACGCGACGCTTCGCAATGGCTCAATGGGACGTCTTCAGCGCACGTGCGCTCGAGGGCAATTCCCTCGCTGTCCTATTCGATGGACGAGGTCTTACGGACGCGGAAATGCAGGCCATCGCCAAAGAGACCAATCTTTCCGAGACTACTTTCGTATTGCCCCGCGACCCGGAAGTGGAACGTGCCCGTGGCGTACGCGTCCGCATCTTCACCGTCGAAGAAGAACTCCCTTTTGCCGGTCATCCCACCCTCGGGACGGCGTTTGCATTACGCGGAAATACC
This sequence comes from Candidatus Sulfotelmatobacter sp., assembly GCA_030151135.1. The sequence continues at coordinate 3,875 of JASLEQ010000623.1, forward strand.
GGCGTAGCCGAAATCGCTTTGGAGTTGAATGCAGGCCGAGTTCCAGTGCGCTTTGAAGATAAAGAAGGAGAGCCGGTTTTTGGGGAGATGACGCAAAATGACCCGGTGTTCGGTTCCATTCACGATCGGGATGCTGTTGCCCGCGCCACCGGGCTGAGCGTCGATGACTTCCATCCTGAACTCCCAATCCAGACCGTATCAACCGGACTCCCCTTCACGATCGCACCCCTGAAATCTCTGGCCGCCATCCGCGGCCTGCGTGTGAATTTGCGGTCAGCCGCCGAATACCTTCAGAATTCTGGTAGCAAGTTCTTTTATTTCGTCAGCCGCGAAACTGTCGACCCCGACGCGCGACTGCACGCCCGCATGTTGTTCTACAACGGCGAGGACCCGGCCACGGGATCGGCCGCGGGCTGCACCGCTGCATGGATGGTGCAACACGGTGTCGCGGAACCCGAGCAGCGCGTGCTGATCGAACAAGGCATCGAAATGCGCCGTCCCAGCAGAATCTTTGTTCGCGCTTCGCGCCGCGATAACCGTATAGTTAACGTCCGCGTCGCAGGCAATGCGATCGAAGTTATTCGTGGCGAGATTTTCCTCTAACGTCTGTCTCGCAAAATACGGAAAATACTGACGACGATTCATCCTTGAAAAATGCAATGGCCGAAAGGTTCCATTGGCTTCGACGATACTTTACAGCGCGGCATTTTCCTTTTAGCATCCATCTCGCTCTGTAATTCTTCACAATTGAGAACGGCCTCCACCGGATCGCCCGGCTCCCGGGTGAAGGTGGGTTGCGGAAGGCGAATGAAACCAAAACGCACGATCTTGTGTGTCGACGATAATGAGCAGTCGCTCTCCCATCGCAAAATCATGTTGGAAACTCGTGGTTATCGCGTCGCAAGCTTTTCGCGGAGCGATGAAGCGCTGGAGCGTTTTGCTCAGGGCGGCGTGGATCTTGTCATCGCCGATCTGGCCATGCCGGGTCTCGATGGCCCTCAACTCATCGGCAAGATGAAGACCATCTCACCGCAGACCCCTGCAATTCTGATCTCCAGCAAAGTGCGCGTCTACGATCACGACTCGAAAGCTGACATCTTTCTCACCAAGGGCATGTATTCTCCTGCTGATTTGCTCGAGCGGGTACGCCTGCTGCTAATTCGCAAACGGGGACCAAAGCGAATGCAACAGCCTCGTACGGCACCTGTAGCTGAGCATGTTGGCGTAGCCTGATTCTCATCGTCGCTTGAAATACTTGACCGGCGCGCGCTCCCATCTGCATGCAGTCGCGCACGCCGATCGCCATGCTTCGTGTAAGATTTCTTCAGCATGGCCGAAGCCTTTATCGAAGCTCGCGAACTCCGCAAGACCTACCACATCGGCAAAATCGAGGTGGAAGCGCTTCGCGGAATTTCATTCGCAGTGCAGAAGGGCGAGTTCGTGAGCGTGGTCGGGCCATCCGGCAGCGGCAAATCCACGCTTTTCTACCTTCTCGGCGGATTGTCTCGCCCCGACAGCGGCAGCGTCATCCTTGATGGAGACGATCTCGCTTCGCTTTCCGATGCTGAGCGCACCCGCATGCGCAAACGCAAAATTGGATTCGTCTTCCAGAAATTTAATCTGCTGCCCACACTGGATGCGCGTTCCAATATTCTGATCGCCCACGAGATTGCAGGCACGAACGGCTATGATTCCGCTTTCTTCAATCGGATTACCGATTTGCTGGGACTCAGCAAGCGCCTCCAGCATCGCCCCTCCGAACTCTCTGGCGGAGAGCAGCAACGCGTCGCGCTGGCCAGAGCTTTGATCAATAAGCCGACGGTCGTGCTCGCCGATGAACCCACCGGCAATCTCGACTCCAAGAACTCTGACGCCGTCCTGGGCATGCTCCGGCTGTCGAATAAGGAACTGGGCCAGACCGTAATGATGATTACCCACAATCCGGAAGCCGCTTGTTATGGGGACCGTATCATCCACATGCGCGATGGGCAAATCGTGAATCCCGAACAGGACCCGCAGTGGGCGCGTCCGGAGCGGTGATATCCTTGTAGATTCAGATCCCACCGAGGGCTGTAATTTTTCATGTCTGATCCTCAAACTGCTGACACCAACAACCCCAAGATCCAATCTGCCGAGCAAACTGAATCTTTCGGCGAAATCCTTTCTCAATTCCAGAAGAGTCATTCGCACAAGACCGAAGGCTCCCGGCAACTGGAGGGCACAGTGATCGCCGTGACCTCGGAAGCCGTGTTCTTCGACATCGGATTCAAATCCGAGGGCATTCTTCCCTTGACGGCGCTGCAGGGCGAGACGCTCAAGGCTGGCGACAAGGCCTTAGTCACGGTGAAAGGCCGCGACCTCGACGGCTATTACGAACTCTCACGCTTCAAAGTTGAACGTCCGATGGACTGGTCCGCTCTCGAAAAGGCTTTCGCCGACAAATCCGCCGTACTCGGCACCGTGACCGCGCTGGTGAAAGGTGGATTCAGTGTCGACGTTGGCGTTCGCGCCTTCATGCCCGCCTCGCGCAGCGGGGTCCGCGAAGCTTCGGAGATGGAAAACCTTGTCGGTCAGGAAATCCGCTGCCGCATTATCAAGCTCGATGTCGCCGATGAAGACGTCGTAGTCGATCGGCGCGCCCTGGCCGAAGAAGAAGAACGCGCCACCAAAGACAAGCTCTACGGCCAGATCAAAGAAGGTGACACGGTTCCCGGCACAGTCCGCACTCTGACGGACTACGGCGCGTTCATTGATCTCGGCGGTGTCGATGCTCTCCTGCACGTCGGCGACATCTCGTGGGGACGAGTTAACAAGCCCGCAGACGTCCTTTCCACCGGTCAGCAGATCGAAGTGAAAGTCCTCAAGTTGGGCGAGGAAGGCGGGAAAAAGCGCATTTCGGTCGGCCTCAAGCAATTGCAACCTCATCCCTGGGATGCCGGCGCTGGCAAATTTAATCCCGGCGATCGCGTCCGTGGTACGGTCACGCGCCTTATGGAATTCGGCGCCTTTGTCGAACTCGAACCCGGCATCGAGGGCCTGATTCACATCTCCGAGATGTCGTGGTCGAAAGGCAAGATTCGAAAAGCAAGCGACGTAGTCAAGCCGGGCGAGACCGTCGAGGTCGTTGTGCTGGGCGTGAATGCCGCGGAACGGCGTATCTCGCTCGGCCTGAAACAGGCGCTCGGTGATCCCTGGGTCGATGTTCCGCAGCGCTTTCCCGTCGGATCCGCCATCGAAGGCCCGGTCACCAGCCTCACGAAATTCGGGGCCTTCATCCAGCTTTCCGAAGGCGTTGAGGGGATGGTGCACGTGAGCGAGATCAGCGCCGACAAGCGCATTGGCCAACCCGCTGAGGTCCTTCGCGTCGGACAAGTGGTGAAAGCCCAGGTTATCGGTCTGGAACCCGAGAAGCGCCAGATCCGCTTGAGCATGAAGCAACTGGTGCCCACCGGCCTGGACGAATACCTTTCCGAGCACAAGCCTGGAGACGTTGTAAGTGGCCGCCTTGTGGACGACTCGTCCGACCAGGCGCGCGTCGAGCTGGGAGAAGGCATCTTTGCGACCTGCAGGATGAAAAACACAGAAGCGCCGCAGACCGCATCCTCACCCTCGGGTAAGGCAGATCTCTCTTCCCTTAGTTCCATGCTCCAAGCGCGCTGGAAGACAGGTGCCGGAGCGCCTGTGAAATCGGAACCCGCCAAAGCCGGACAAGTGCGCAGTTTCCGAATCACCAAAATTGACAGCGCAGCCAAAAAGATCGAACTCGATCTAGCCTAGACGCAGCTTTCCTGCGGCGGTCGTTCCAGCTGGCGTCCAGGCGGCTCGCGCTGCAAATGCGGTATAATTTCCCTCGACGAGCGGGAGTAACTCAGTGGTAGAGTGCGACCTTGCCAAGGTCGAAGTCGCGGGTTCAAATCCCGTCTCCCGCTCCAGATTTCTTTTATTTTCAGCCTGCTAGTTGCTCTGCAGACGGACTCGTCCGGGTGGATCGAGCAGGGGCGCGGTACCCAAGTGGTAAGGGAGAGGTCTGCAAAACCTTTATGCGTCGGTTCGATTCCGACCCGCGCCTCCAATCTTCTCCCTCTCAATCAATTCCCTTCCCCTATCTTTCGCTTTCACTGCGGCAGTAAATCCACGGCCCATCCCATTGCATCCAGTGACTCCCCGTTCCACCGCGATGGGTGACGCTGTCCCACAGTCGCAGCCGTAAGACATAGACGAGCCGCTAGGCCTTGGACCTGCCGTTTCCGTTTTCTGTGGATCGCGAGCAGGGCCACGATTTCGGTCGAACTCCCGTTCGCAACGCTGACCGCCGTCGCACGGCTTCACGTCGCGAACGGGAGTTCGACCGTAAATCGTAGCCCTGCTCGCGATCCACAGAAAACGGAAA
>JASLEQ010000631.1 GCA_030151135.1 Candidatus Sulfotelmatobacter sp.
AGTCGAGATGTGCACCGAAGCAATCTTCGATATCGCAATGCTCTCTTCATTACTGCCGAACAGCCGCGACTTCACCCGCGACACCCGCTGGGGACTAATCACGAGCCGCGTTGGAAAAAAGAAATTCCCCCGAGTCCACCGCGAAGCGGCAAAAGTCTCAGCCGGCGAGGATTCCATAGGGTTGATCGCGGTGTCGGACATTTGCGAGCGATAACAATTACCAAATTATCCGGTTACAAAATCCTTACACCCACTCCAGAGCACCTTTTCTCCAGACCCAGATGTAACCGCCAATCAGAATGGCGAGAAAAATTAGCATCTCCAGCAGCCCGAACAAACCGAATGCCTTGAACTTCACCGCCCACGGAAATAAGAAAATTGTCTCGACATCGAACACCACAAACAGGATGGCGATAATGTAAAAGCGCACCGTGTATCGTCCGCGCGCGTTATCGATCGGATCGATGCCGCACTCATATGGCATCAGCTTGGTTTTGGACGGATTCTCGGGCCGCACCAGTTTCGCCAAAAGCAGCGTCAGGGGAAGCAGCGTGCCGACAATCACAATAAAGATGAAGATAGGAACGTAGTTCTGGGGCATCGTGTTCTCATCGTTCCGAGCAGGTCATAGTAGCGCCGATAGCGCCGGACTTCAAGTGATGGGTTCTTCTCCGCAAACTCTGCGGCAGTTCTGCGCGACCTTAGCGGCGAAGGGTTTTCGCTCCGCCGGATCGATCAGCGCGCAGCAGCCTCGGAATCCATCGAGGAACACTCCGTCTATATTCCTCATACGATTCCCCAAACTGCCGTTTCAAGGTTGGTTCTTCATAGAGCACCACAAATACGTGAGCGGCCAACAGCATCAAGAGCGCATAGATGGCAACGTGGACAGACTGAAACATGATCGCCTGTCCTACGATCACCAGCGCTACTCCTATGTACATTGGGTTCCGCACATACTGGTGCAAGGCCGTTGTAACCAGAAATTGTGTCGGCGCGATCGGGGCCGGAGTACCAAGTCCACGTGCGGCAAACTCCCATGCGCAACGAAAGTAGATCACGCTGCCTATGCAAAGCACGATTCCGCCGAGCCAGGGGAAGAATCCGTTTCGCAGCGGACCATATCCGCCCAACAACCAGCGTGGCACGATAATCGCAACCGTACCCGGGACAACACTCGTAAAGATCGCGGTATTTACGATCGGCCAGAATCGCTGTGGCATGGGTCGCCGGACCTCAGCCGGGGACAAGACATCCGCCCCAACGTTACGGTAAAATCAATCACGGCGGAAGAATATCAAGACGCAGCTTTAACATCTTCCCGAGTGGATCCAGACAATTCCATCCACCTTCCTCGGCGCGGTTGACGCGCAGAGCAGCTGCGCACACATTCGAATCATCAGGAGAATAATCATGGCCGTAGGAGCCAAGATCGCAAAGACAGCTGACCGCAAAAAGGTCATGGACACCACCAAGAGCACCGATTGCCCCAAGTGCGGCAAACCCACTCGCATCGCGAAGCGTGTGAAAGATCGTGAACGTGGCGTGCCTGGCGGGATCTACATTTCCTGCTCGGCTTGTGAGTTTTTCGAGAAACTGTAGACCTGATGACTTCTTTTCTGAGCCGGAGCGTCTCGACCGCTCCGCTTCTCTTTTTGGTCAATTCAGAAGGGCATTAGCGGCTGTCGAGGGTCTGGATCTCGCTAAGCCCAGGCAGGTTCGCCTCGGCGGTTACTCGTTCTTCATGGACCAGTCAGTTCCAGAGCTTTCGAGCGGAATGGCCTGCGTGATCGGCTTACTAAAGCGAGTTATTCGCCTCGGCTTCTTTGTCCTCTGAACTTGGTCGATCAGGGATGGGCATCGCGCTTTGAAATCCGAAATTGCCACTTGATTCATGCATCGACTAGACCATAGTCAACGGTATGGTCAAACTAACAATCAACACTAACTACCTGCCATCTGCTCCAGAATCGCTCTTGCCTCATCCGCCGGATCTGCTGCCTCGGTAATTGGCCTTCCCACCACGATGTGGCTCGCTCCCGCAGCAATCGCCTCGGCCGGCGTCACCACGCGCACCTGGTCTCCTACCGCGGTCCCGGCTGGCCGCACCCCAGGCGTGACAATCGCGAAGTTCTGCCCAAGCTTTGCCCGTACCGCGGACGCTTCTCGCGCCGAGGTCACAATTCCCTGGCATCCGTTCGACAAGGCGATTGAAGCCAGCCGCACCACGCTCTCTTCCACGGACCCGCGTAGCCCAATCGTTTCCAGATCCTGCCCGTCCATGCTGGTTAGTACCGTGACAGCGAGAATCATCAACTCTGGGCGTACTTTCGCCGCGTCCACAGCCGTCCGAAGCATTTTCTGACTGCCGGAAGCGTGGACGGTTAACATATGCACGCCCAACTTCGCAGCCTCAGCCACGGCAGCGCCAACAGTGTTAGGGATATCGTGATATTTCAGGTCAAGGAAAACGTGCCGTCCGGCCGCCACCAAGTCGCGCACAACTTGCGGTCCTTCAGCGGTATACAGCTGCATCCCAACCTTATAGGTCAAGGCGGAGTCTCCGACCGCCGCCACGATCTGCTGTGCGGCGGCGGTCGACGAAACGTCCAGCGCTACAATGAGCCGCTCGCGCGGGTCACCACTTCGATAGCGTGGGCTATCATTCGGGATGCGGTTGGACAGAGCAGCCGTCATCCCGGCTAGTTTATTCGTTTTACGGGAGTTGCGCTACAGGGGGATGGTTATAGGCGATCGTCTGGATCGCCAGCTTGGGTCGGGCACCCTTGGCGACACTGGTCGATTCGACCAGATCAAGTCGAACACGTTGCAGCCCATGCGCTTTCATTTGAAGCGCTTGCGCCGCCCCATAAGAGACGTCAATAATCCGGCCCGGAACTACCGGTCCGCGGTCGTTGATCCGCACCACCACCGACTTCCCATTCCGCAGATTAGTGACCTTTACGTGGCTTCCGATCGGTAAAGTCAGCGACGCAGCCGTCATGTCGTACATGTTGTATGGTTCTCCGCTGGCCGTTTCCTTACCTTCAAAGTTCGCACCGTACCATGACGCTGTTCCCACTTGATACGGTTTGGTCTTGCCGACCTGTTTGCGGACTTGGGGTTGCACCTGAATCGAACTAATAGGAGCCGGTTTCGCCTCCGAGTTGTTCGGTCCCTGAGCCGCTCCCAGGCCGACGATCAGAAAAGCGATCGCCAGTCCATGAGCTATACGTCTTCGCATTCAGTTCTCCTCGCATCTCAAAAGTGCCCTTTGGCCTAAAGGCTGGTTTCGAACTGCAGTTTGTAGATGCTATC
>JASLEQ010000671.1 GCA_030151135.1 Candidatus Sulfotelmatobacter sp.
CACCGATCCTCGCCATGGTGTTGCCCGCGTTGATTGTCGTAGCTCTGTCCGCCTGCTACATCCCGGCCCGGCGCGCCGGGAAAGTCGACCCCGTCAGATCACTGCACGATGAATGAATCGTCCATGTGTGTTCTTCAGGGCGGTTGGCTTGAGATCGACGGCAGCACCGAGGTGCCTACCCCAATTCCGGGGCCACGCTCTTACGAGAGATAGGTCCGACCCTGTCGTGGAGCTCCCGCATGAAACTCACTTAACCCCCAGTGTTAAAACTGGGATGCTCGCGGGAAGGGTACTGCTGTAATCGCCTAGCGAGAATCTCGTCTTCCCGAATTTCTGAGGAGAATTTCCAATCAAAACGTAATATGTATGGCTTGCTTGAATCGCATGGGCATTTTTCGTTCTAGAATTTTTTATATCGCTGTCACCGCAGCGATCGTGCCCTTCGCGATCGTCAACTTAAATTTCCCTGAATCATTTACGGGATACGCGTTGGCATCGGCCTTCCTGATCCATGTGATCGCCGACCGAAAGCCTGGAGATTGGTTCTATGCGGTGGGCGTCGGATTAGGCCTCAACATCCTGGCACGGTGGGCCGGTTCCTTCTGGCATTTTCCTGAAGTTGCTCCGGCATTCTCGTTGGCAATGCTGGGTGCCGGCAGCCTGGTGGTGCTCGGTTGGCGTTCATGCCATTCGCGCGACATAAAAAACGGACCTTCAGCAGATGCTTTCTTGCAAGCGACGGTACTTCTTGTGCTGGTGCTCGCGTCGAAATTTGCGCTAGAGGCAACGCAGCTTCGAGGCCCGTATGTCTTGGATTCCTATCTCCTGACCTACGACGAGAGTCTTGGCTGGCGTTCCACGTTCGCGGACGCTTTACTTCAGCGCGCGCCGCGGCTTGATCAGGTAATAGGCGTCTTTTACAACGGGCTTCCCCTGGTTGCGGCCCTGGTCTGCGCTGCGTACAGCCGGTACCTCAAACGTCCGAATTGGCAACTATTCAGAATGGTCGTCACAGCCGGGATTCTCGGATTCGTGACCTACCAGATCTTTCCGGCTGTCGGGCCAAGACATCTTTCCATGAGGTCGGGCTCGCTTATGGCGGCAAACGCTTTGCCGCCCAGGCCTATACCCGTCGCTCTAAATGTGGCACGGAATGCGATGCCCTCGCTTCACATGGGGTGGGCGCTGCTGATATGGCTCGCGGCAGAATCATTGCCCTGGCCTTTCCGACGAGTGGCTTTTTCCTACATGCTTTTGACGCCTTTGCTGGTTTTGGCAACCGGTGAACATTACGTGATCGATATGGTCGTTGCGATTCCGTTCTGTTTGATCGTGCTAGCGATTTGCTCGGAAAGCGCAGCCCCGGTTCGATGGCGGGCCGCTGGAACAGGGATTCTCCTGACTGGGGCGTGGCTCGTACTGCTGCGATGGACTTCAATCTTCGTGTCAGCAATAGCAGCCTGGAGTTGCTTAGTTGTCTTCACGGGAATCAGCGCGTTCGGGATTTATTGTCTCGTTATTGCAGCGCGCAAGCAGCAGAAATCCTTTGCGGTAGCGTTGCCCCATCTGACTGCCGAAGTTGCAGCTCCCGAAAAGGGCAGCTTATGTGAATCCGGAGGAATCGAAGGCATGAGCGGTACACCTTGGGATGCACCTCAGCGCGATGCATAGGGGAGGCAAGAGGGTTGCCGTAATGCTGTGTGGCCAGTTGGAGGAGGTTCGCAGCACTGCATCATGTTTTTTCTTTACACCATTCGCCCTATCGACAGCGCGCGCCATGCTTTCGAGAATAGGGGGATGGAGACTGAAACTATGACACCGAACGATGTGAACACCGGAAAAACCGCAATCGATACCGCTAAGGAGAAAGTTAGCAATTACGCGCAGGAAGCATCGAACCGCGTCAGCGAGATGGCCGATCGGGCGCAGACGCGCGTCCATGAGATGGGACGACAGATGCGTGACATTGAAGTCGACGAAGCTACGATTCCAGACGCGTTTCATGGCGTTCCGAAATACATCTCCCCAAGAGTTCATCGATGGCTGGACGTTGCGGTGACGGGGTATTTCATCGGGCTCGGGATCTGGTTCGCCGCGCGCGGCAAGGGGCGCGCAGCTACTGCGGCATTCGTGAATGGTGGCATGGTCGCTGGAGTGTCAGCCCTTACCGATTATGAGGGAACCGGAGAAAAACCAATCAGCTTCAAGATGCATGGCACGCTCGATGCTGTCCAGGCCACAACTGCGGCTCTGGCGCCGGTATTGCATGGTTTTGCCGGCAAGCCGGAAGCGAAATACTTCTTCGGTCAGGCCGCAAACGAAGTCGGCGTAATCGCCATGACCGACTGGGACGCGGGGATGCCAGAGTCGCAAAGATTGAATGCAGCCTAGAGTTTGATCCTCAGTACCGAGTACTCAGTGAGCCGCGAGTCGGTCGGCTAGCGGCGCGCAGCGCCATCAACAGAGGGTCGGCCGCAGCTGAGTACCAGGTACTGAGCTCCACTACTTACTCGGCAGGAACTTGCCCTCTTGCGGGTGGGCGTCGACCGCTACGGCGGCGGCTCTAGTTTTTCGCCAAACATTGGCGACAGCGAGGCTCCAGAACGGAAC
>JASLEQ010000687.1 GCA_030151135.1 Candidatus Sulfotelmatobacter sp.
ATGAATCCATGCTGCGGGCCCAGGCATTCGGTCATGCGCATGCGCACAACTGTGCCCTGTTCACGGGGATGGTTTTGAGCCAGCAACAGCGTGGGGGAAGCAAGCAAAAGAATCGTTAACGCGATGTGTCTCATAGGCTCCAGTTACCGAATGTATTCGGGATAGTAATAGCCGCTTCGGCTGCGGAACTTCAGGTTGACGTTGTGAGTCGGAAGAATCTGGACGGTGTGGAATCCGCGAGCACGTGTAGGCAAGTGATAGCTCACGATATAGCTGGCGCGAAAGTCTTCGAGAATCAGATTCAGCGCGCGCGCAGCGCCGTTTTCAGCTTTGAAACAGCGTCCGCCGGTAGCAGCAGAGAGTGCTCGCAAAGTCTGTGTGCCGGAGGAGTAGCCCGCGGAACGGTCCTGTGCGATGCCATAGATCTGGATATTGTGGGCGATCGCGGAGTCGCGGGCGTCGGCGAGCGATCTCAGGCTGATGGTGTCATTGCCATCGGAAAAGACGATGAGAACTTTCTCACTTTGAGGATCGCCTTGCCGGGTCAGGAGATCCGAGGCGAACACGATGGAGTCGAACAGCGGCGTCAGGCCTCCAGAAGGCGACGCAGGAAGTTTCTGTGCGGCATTGGAGCTCCGGCAATCTCCAGAACAGAGCAACGCGGGCTTGGCGTCATGAAAAGTGAGCAGCGAGATGTTTTCCTCCGGAACGCCAGCGGTGTTTGAAAGCAGGTTGAGGGCGTCGGAGATTTCCGTGCGGTATTGTGGCGTGATCGACTCGCTGGAGTCGATGAGGATTGCGATTTGCAGCCGGGAGTAATCAGACCGGGTAAAGCTTTGGTAATCGCGGACGATGAATCCAGTGTCCACTACTGCGAAGTCGTTGGACTTCAAGGTGGCGACGCCGTGATCGTTCTGGTCGGTGGCGGAAAAAGCGAGGCGCACCTCGTTGGTGCCCGTACGATAGGTAAGATCGGGCTGGTCGCCGGAAACCGCCGGAGAAGTACCTGCCCAGAACAATAGAATCCAAAATGTCGGCCAAACGCGTCGAGCGGCTAAGGGTATGGCCATATCCTATATATCGGCCCGAATGAGCAAACTTCAGGGCGATCCCCATTACGCCAGTCATTTGTTTTTTCTCGGAAACGAATTCGCTGGCGTGGTATCTGCCTTAGTTGCCTGTCCGTGTCCCGGCGTTCTTTGTTTTCTTGAAAACTGAGTTTTTTCTCGCACCGGACGAGTCTTTTGACGCCGCCGCCGGCCTCACTCCAACGCACTGTACAACGTATCCGCCTGATTCTTCATTAGTTGTAGTGCGGTGCCGCGTGGAAATCAGGGTGCTCTTGTGCGTTATGGCATGAACGAAACTGCTACGTCCACGGATCGAACTGCTTTTTGGGAGTCATGGCAGGTCTATGTCATGGCCGCCGTTTGCCTGATCATCGGAGTACTGGTCGGATACCTGGTGCGAGGTTCGGGAGGCATCCCGGTTGCCGCTCCGGCTGCGCAAGCCAGCGCGGCGCCGAACGTGGATCCGCACGGCAAGATGCCCAGTCTTGACGAGATGAAGCGCATGGCCGACAAACAGGCTGAGCCGCTTCTCGCAAAGTTGAAAGCCGATCCGAACAACGCCGAGCTGCTCAATCAAATTGGCACGCTTTACCGGATGACGCACCAGTTCGACGTCGCCGCCACGTACTACAAGAAATCGTTGGACGCGAATCCTAAGAACGTTGGGCCCCGCACCGATCTGGCCTCGTGCCTCTACTATCAAGGCGATGTTGATGGCGCGATCGCACAACTGGAAAAATCTCTTACTTACGATCCCAAGCATGCCGGGACTCTGCTGAATCTCGGGCTGATTCGTTACAAAGGCAAGAACGATGCGGCGGGAGCGATCCAGGCATGGCAGACGCTGCTGAAATACAATCCGGAATTCCAAAACAAGATCGCCGTCGAGAAGCTGATCGCAGAAGCGAAAAACGGCGGGGACAAGAAGCTGCCTCAGAGCGAATGAGCGGTTCTGTCTTTCCTTGCGAACCCGTGACACCCGCTCCTGTCTATGTGATGCTGACTTCCGTATAGGTTCCGTAGACTTGCCGCAATGCTTCACAGATTTCGCCCACCGTCGCGTAGGCACGCACGGCGTCGATGATGTAAGGCATCGTGTTCGCGGAAGCCACACTGCCGCTGGAGCCGGATTTGGGCTCTTGAGCGGCCGCCTTCTTCAAAGCTTCCAGTTTTCGCTGTACATCATCATTCGAGCGGCGAGTGCGCAGGGTCTTCAACTTTGCAGTTTGCTGGCGGGCAACACTCTCATCGATGTAGAGAATGTGTGGAGATTCCTCTTCGATCGCAAATTCGTTTACGCCGACGATAATTTTCTCTTTCGCCTCGGCCGCCCGCTGGTATTGATACGAAGATTCGGCAATCTCTTTCTGCGGATATCCTCGTTCGATCGCTTTCACCATCCCGCCCATGGCATCCATCTTGCCGAAGTAGTCAAAGGCGCCGTTTTCCATCTGCAAGGTCAGGTTCTCAAGAAAGTAAGATCCGCCGAGCGGATCGACCGTCTGTGTCACTCCGGATTCGTACGCGATGATCTGCTGTGTCCGCAGAGCGATCCTCGCGGCTTCTTCGGTGGGCAGAGCGAGCGCTTCATCGTAGGAGTCGGTGTGCAGCGATTGTGTGCCGCCGAGCACCGCTGCTAATGCCTGGACGGCAACGCGCGCGATGTTGTTCATCGGTTGCTGGGCCGGCAGTGAAACGCCCGCCGTCTGCGTATGGAAGCGCATCAGCCACGTACGCTGGTTCTTCGCGCCGAACCGGTCTTTCATCACGCGATACCAGATCTTGCGGGCCGCGCGGTATTTCGCGATCTCTTCGAAGAAATCGTTATGAGCGTTAAAGAAGAAGCTGAGGCGCGGGCCAAAGTCGTCGACGTCGAGTCCGCGGCGGCGCGCCCACTCGACGTACTCAACTCCGTCATACAACGTGAATGCCAATTCCTGCAGCGCGGTCGATCCAGCTTCGCGAATGTGGTATCCGCTGATCGAGATCGTGTTAAAGCGCGGGGTAAATTTCGATCCGAACTCGAATGTGTCAATGACCAGCCGCATCGACGGCGCCGGAGGATAGATATATTCCTTTTGCGCGATGTATTCCTTCAGAATGTCGTTCTGAATCGTCCCGGAAATCTTCTTCCAGTCCGCGCCCTGCTTTTCGGCAACCACCAGGTACATCGCCCACAGAACCGAAGCCGGAGAATTGATCGTCATCGATACCGTGGTTTTCTCCAGATCGATGCCGTTGAAGAGAATCTCCATGTCTTCCAGCGAGTCGATCGCGACACCGCACTTGCCGACTTCGCCTTCGCTTGCCGGATGATCGGAGTCGTAGCCCATCAGCGTGGGAAGATCAAACGCAACTGACAGGCCGCTTCCGCCGTGCTCCAGCAGATATTTGTAACGGCGATTTGTTTCCTCCGGCGAGGCAAAGCCGGAAAACTGGCGCATGGTGTACATCTTGCCGCGATATCCAGTGGCGTGAATGCCGCGTGTGTACGGCGGCTGGCCAGGATAGCCAAGATAATTTTCTTCGTTCCAGTCGGCGGGCAGATCTGCCTGCGTGTAGAGGCGTCGAATGGGCAGTCCGGAGATGGTCGTGAAGCGCGCGTTGCCGTGCTCGTCAACGTTGACGCCAGTGGGCGCGCCGATAGGACGCTCGGGGGCTTTCTCCAGCGTGGGCGCGAGAGTCTTCTCGGCCCAATCCTTTTCCGGTTGCGACGGATGTCTGTCTTCGAAAACGTCAGCGACGGGACTCTCGGCGACCTGCGGCTTCTTCGACTGCTTGTTATCCATGCGAACCCCAGTTCTGATTCGATGATAGGGAAGTAAGCATGATTCGAGCAAGGCGGAATCAAGCGTGCGGAACGACCGGTCGGTATGGCGGCATCACAGACCGCTTCTTTAGAAAATGTCATCCTGAGCGAAGCCCGACAAGCTGCATGCGTTGAATGTATCCCCGTCCGCTGCAACGACCGGTCCGCCGATGTAAGGTCCCTCGCGCCGCTTCGCCGCCGCTCAGGATGACATCGGAGTCTTGGTACGAGAGAGCTCCCACGCCTTCGCGTATTTCCACGACACGTACACCGCGTGGTACAGGTGCAGCAGAAGGCCTTCGCGGCCGTCGAGAAATCCGAGACGAAAGATGTAGTTGTAGAGAAAGGTGAACAGCGGGCGGAGAATAATGTTGATGACGCTGAACCGGACTTTGCCTTTGGCGACGACCATCTCCGCGCCCAGCGAAGAGTAGCGGTTCATGTGCTCGATGTAGTCGGAGAGGGTGGGGTAGGAGTGGTGGATGATGGTCCCACGCTGCAAAGTGCTCGTGACGCCATTGACGTGCAGATCCTCGTGTACGAGCCGTTCCTCGAATCGTCCGCTTCCTCTTCTAAATAATCGAAGTTTTGAATCGGGCCAGAAGCCTCCATGTCGCACTCGACGTGCAAGAAAAAAATTGCTCCGTGGAATGTAAAATCCGTTCAGATCCACCTCGTCCAACCCGTATCTCGATCCGCGGTCGCGGAGCTCGATAGAGTGAGGATCTTCATCCACCGGAAAGCCGTGCTTGTCCCATTCCATCACTGCTTGCAGGAGCCAACCGATCTCCGTTGACAGAGGGGGATCGACTTCTTCATCTGCGTCCAAACTCAGAATCCAATCGCCGGTGGCCTTATCGATCGCCGAATTCTTCTGTGCGGCGAATCCTTTCCATTCCTCGATGAATACTTTCGCTCCGAATGACTTCGCAATCTCCACAGTGCGGTCGGTCGAGCCGGAATCGACGACGATGATCTCTCCTTTGCCATCGGCGACGAGAGGTTGCACGCTGGCGAGCGTGCGACCGATGTTGGCTTCTTCGTTGTACGTGATGATGGCGACCGAGAGTTGCATGTGCGTTCGGGAAAGCGGAATTGTCTCACAGCCGTACGGCCAAAGCGCGAGGGCAATCCTGGAAGAGCGGCGCTTCAAGCGCCGCGTTAGGGGCTCGTGTTTTCGTGGGCTTTAGCCCCCGGGGACGACCGCCGGGCCTCAAGCAAAAGAAACACGACCAAGATCGTCAGTTCCGGTTCGATGGGGTGCCGGTAGCGGGCATGCGGATAAACAAAGTAGTACACCAGCGGATAAGAGATAATCAGCCCAGCGAACAGCCACGCTCCGGGCCGTCTTTGACGAATAGCTCTGCCCATTCCCCAAAGCGCCAGCACTGACGTCGCAAGAAACCCTGACGTACGAAAGTCGACTGGGGCCGTGCTGCTCGTGGGCCTCGGGACGCCGTTCCAGTAGTAGAAGAAACGCTTAAGGCTGATGACCGCGAACCGCCCGGGATGCTCTCCAACCCAGTCGAACGCCTCGCGCTTGCATTCCTGCGCATAAGCAACTTCGCCAAGTTCCTGAAATTTCTGGAGCTCCAGCGTGTTCAAATTTGGTTGAAGATAGGCCATCAGCATGCCGTCAGCGCCTTTCCAGTTGCCCAGGCGGAATTGCAGCCCGAAATCGTCGCGGAGAAATACGAATCGGCCGAAAGCCTCGTAGTTACGGATGACCCATGGAGAGATTGCGGCGAAGAACACAATAGAAGAGAGGATTACTCCTCCGAGAGAGGGCAGTCCGCGGCGAGAGCGCTGCACCCAGATCCAGAGACCGCAGAAGGGGAGAAAGGCCAGCATCGTGGGATTGGCTAGCGCTCCGATTCCGTAGAGTGCGCCAAAGAAAACCCAAAGTTGCCAGTCGTGGCTCGTGCGCGTCGAGTATTTTTCGCGTTCGCCGCGCTCCGGTGGGCGGACGAAGGCGTCCGCCGCTCCATGTGCCTCAGCCAACCTCAGCGCGAGCAGGAAAACACAAGCGAGGACGAAGGGCGTGAACGTCGTGTCCCAGAGCCAGTGGATCGACCAATACCAGACGTACGGGTTCAGTCCCCAGCCGAGGGCTGACCAGCGTGCAATCCGTTCGTCAAACCTTTTCTGAGCGATCCGGTATATGGGAATGCAGGTAAGGGTCGCGAAGATGCTGTTGATCGTAAGCAGCATCCATGCCGAGCCTTGCGAGTAGATGCCGAACAGCTTGAAAACTCCCGCCATTAAGTATGGGTAAAGCGGCGGTTCCCACGCTGTCGGGCCGGTGCTGCCGTCATACGGGCTGCTGAAGCCATGGCCGAGCGCGATGGATCGCGCCACCCGTCCCATTTCCCAGCCAAACTCGAAATGATCATTGCCTGGGCGAACCCGATATTGGTGGAAGAGCCCGATGCAGGCGATCTGAAGAAGCAACGAAAGAGGCAGGAGCCAGCGAAAGAAAGCGGGCAAGACTGCTCGATCAGATGTCGGCATCGCTGCGTAGTGTAACAGGGACGGTTAGAGCTCTCGGCGGAAGTTCTCGGCGGCCTCCGCGATCAAAAGCCTTTAACCGTAGAGTTCGCTGAGGCCGCAGAGAGAATTGAACTATTGTCCTCCGGATGAACTTGGCTGAACAGACGGCTGCGTTCCGGGCTGCGCGTCCTGCCTCGGAGCTACATAAGGCACGTTGGGCATTTGCGTCACCTGGCCCTTGGTCGCTTCGTCAATGTTGATCCCGGAGTGTTCGAGCAGCAGTCCAGTGGCGCGGTCGAGCTCAATGCGCGACTTCTCGTACGCGGCCTTCGCAGAGACCAGATTCGACTCACCCGTGGTCAATGTGGCAGCATCCTGCAGAATCACTGTCTGCGTCGTCAAACCAACTTTCAGTTTTTGCTGGTCCGCATCCAGGGTCTGCCTGGCCAGATCGACCGCGGACTGTGCAGCCGAAACCGCCGTGCGATTTTGTTTCACATCGAATTGTGCGTTGCGTACTTCAATGCGAATCTGATTTTCCAGCTGATGTTCACGAACCAGGGCCTGACGATACTCAAGTTCAGCGCGCACCTGGTTCGATTGCGCCAGCCGGTTGCGAATCGGAATATTGAGGCTCAGTCCTACGCCTTTATCGGGCGATGTCGAGTTCACAAGCTGGCTTAAAGTGTTTCCGTAACCGACGGACGTGCTTGTCTGGAATGGGGGCGGAGCTTTCGTGGGATCGAAACAAAAACTCCCACTGCTGCCGGTTGCGCAGGTGGGAACGCTCGGGTTCACGTTTCCTCCAACGCCCGATCCTCCGTAGTAAGCGAATGCCTGTAATGTGGGCAGCATGGCATTGCGAATGGCACGATTGTTGATGTCGCGGGAGTTCAGGTCGATGCGCGACTCCACCACCTCCGCGCGATGTCGTAGCGCGTCGTTGATCAAATCCTGAATCGGCACTACCGGCTCGTCGGGGGGCACTTGCATGCCCGAGGTCGGAATCACGTCGGCTTCCGCAAGCACCGGGTCTTCAATGCTGCGGCTGAGGGCATTTTTCATCAGGAGTTCCTGCAGTTGCAAGTTGTTCTGCGCCACGATCAAGTTTTGCTGGCCGGTCGCGAGAGTGCTCTGCGCGCTCACCACCTGAATGGGGGGAACCGTTCCGACCTGAGCCTGGCGCTTCGCGTCCTCGAGAGCTTTTTGGGAATAGGCGAGCGACTCCTGCTGCACGCGCACGTTTTCGTACGCATAAACCAGATCCCAATACATGTTCTCGATCTGATCGACGGTCGTAATCACCTGGAGCCGGAACGCTACGTCGGAGATCTCTCGGTTATTTTTGGCGATGCGGATGAAACGGTTGTTAGGTAGAAATCCGAAACCCTGCAGCAGGTTCTGCGTGAAGCGAAACTGGAAAGTCGAGCCCAGTTGCGGCGTGAGCAAACTGGTTGGATTGTTCGTGGTCAGGTGCGTATTGTTGAAGGCCCCAGTAAGAGTGCCGCCCCATCCGAAGCCCTGGCTGTACCCGAAGTTTGAAGTGTAGGTATTCTGGGCAACGATGGGCACTGGACTGAAAACGCTTACAGATTCGGTCTGATTTTTGTCGAGCTGCACAGTTCCAGAGAGTACAGGATCGAAGTTCGGGATCGGCGCTCCCAGGCCGAGCGTGGAACTGACCAAACCATTGGTGCCGGTACCGGCGCCGCCGGCCGCGACCGTCGTACCTCCCGTGCCGGAACCGACCGTTCCACCAAGTCCACCCACGCCTCCGCCGGGAGTGTTCTGCACGATACCGGTATTCACCCCGAGAATGCTCGCGCCGGTCTTGGCTCGAAGCAGATCCGCTTCGGCGATGTTCAGGTTGAACCGCGCGATTTCCAGATCCAGGTTGTTCTCGAGCGTGAGAGCTACCGCGTCATCGATGGACAAGTAGATCTTGCCATCATGCATAAGGCCGTCGATCCGCGGCGAATTGCCGAGATTTGGCTGTGCCAAGTCGGTGGACTTGTAGGGCTGGAGGAAATTAGGAAACGCCGGCTTTGACCTGGAGTAATCGGCCATATGCACCAGTTCCCGGTTCGCAGTTTGCGAAGCTTCAGGAGCCGCCGGCGGCGCAGGTGGCGTGCTCTGTTGTGCGACGAGGCTTGCGCACAGCAGGCCAATTTCCATCAGACCGATTTGCGACAGCCGGTTTACGCGAATATTACGCAAAAAGAACATGAGCTTTCTCCTCGGAGAAAAAGGCAGAGCAGGTTTCAACCGATTCACTAAAAAGCAAATCGGACGCGGCATGCAACGCTACATTCCCGCGTCTATTCATCTTAGCGGCAGAAGTTTGCGTGAGGACGCAAGGGATTGTAAAGAATTGTGAGAAAAAGAGAACGCCGCTGCTCGGAAGCAACGGCGTTCTTCCCTGATAAACCTCTGTGGCTCATTTATTGGGGTTGTGCTGCGGGGGCAGCGGTGGTCAGATCCTTGCGCGGTGCCACATACGGAACGTTCGGCATGCGCGTGACCTGTCCCTGGGCGGCATCGTCAATGCTGATGCCGTCATGATCGAGCAGTGTACCGGTGGCGCGATCCAACTCGACGCGCGACTTTTCGTACGCTGCGGTTGCCGACATCAGTGTTGATTCAGCCGTGGCCAACGCGCTGCGGGTTTGCAGCACAGCGGTTGTAGTGGAGGTGCCGAACTGATATTTTTTCTGTTCCGCATCCAATGATTGCTGCGCGTAATCCATCGCGGCTTTGGCCGATGCCACGCTGGCCCGATTCTGTTCGACGGCAAACTGCGCCTGGCGAACCTCGATGCTGACGCGGTTTTCTGTCTGCTGCAGCGCCATCTGGGCCTGCCGGAATTCCAGTTCGCCCCGGACCTGGACCGCCTGTGCGGCCCGATTGCGCAACGGAATGTTCAACTGCAGTCCCACCCCTTTGTCCGGCGCGCTTGAATTAATCAACTGGTTCAGGGTTGAGGTGTAGCCCACAGCGGGCGTCAGAGCAAACTGGCTGAATGCCGGGTTGGGATTGGCCGAAGCGCAAAACGGCTGATCGGGAGCCGAGCAAATGCTGGCCGGATTTTGCGAGCCACCGAGGCCGGAGCCGCCATAGTAAGCGAAAGCGTCCAGCGTGGGGAGCAGGGAACTGCGCAAAGCTTTGTTGCTCTGCTCCTGGCTATTCAAAGAGATCCTCGCTTCTACTAACTCGGCGCGGTGACGAAGAGCTTCATTCACCACGTCCTCCGTCGGTTGCACCTCGGCGTTCTCGGGAACTTCCATGGTCGAGGTTGGCACCACTTCTGCATTTGCCAGAGTGGGATCGTGGAGAGTGCGGCTCAACGCGTTTTTCATCAGCAACTGCTGCAGCTGCAGGTTGGTCTTTGCCACCGTGAGGGCCTGCTCGTCAGCTGCGACTGTGCTCTGGGCGCGGACGGCCTCAATCGGGGCCAGGCTGCCGATTTCAACCTGCTTTTTCGTGTCAGACAGTGTTTTCTGGGAAAACGCCAGCGACTCTTCTCTCACACGCTGATTCTCGTACGCGTAAACCAGGTCCCAGTACATGTTTTCGATTTGATCGACGCTGGTGATGATTTGCAGACGGAATGCAACATCCGAGAGTTCGCGGTTGTTCTTGGCGATGCGAATAAAACGCGTATTCGCCGAGAACCCAAATCCCTGAAGCAGATGCTGCGTCAACCGGAACTGAAAACTGGAATTGAGCGCGGGGCTTACGCTCTGGAACGCGCTGTTGCTGGTCAGCCGGCTGTTATTGAAGCCGACCTGCAGGTTCGTGCCCCACTGGAAACCTTGAATGTAGCTGAAGTTTGCAGTCGTCGTGCCCTGATACGTCCCCGCGAACGGACTGGTTGGGATGAAACTGGCGTGGTCGCTCTGGAATGTGCCTGCTATCACCGGGTCGAACGAGGTGATAAGCGGGCCAAAGAGTCCGCCGGCCGTCGATCCGACGATACCTCCCGCACCCACGCCGGCACCGCCAGCTCCAAGCGTCGTGCCGCCGGTTCCAGAACCGACCTGCGTTCCGATGCCGCCCACGCCCCCTCCGGGAGTGTTCTGCACGATGCCCGTATTCACACCGAGGATCTGAGCGCCGGCTTTGGCTCGCAGAACGTCTGTATCCGCAATATTGAGGTTATAGCGGGCAATTGCGATGTCCAGGTTGTTTTCAAGAGCCAGCGCGATCGCATCGTTTAGCGACAGGTAAAGCTTTCCGTCGCGCATCAACGACATGATCCGCGAAGTATTCGACAAATTCGGCGCCGGCAGGTAGTGAGGCAGGTATGGCCCGATAGGGTTTGGAAAGTGCGAAGATCCCTTTGTGAAGTCGAGCCGAGGCACCGGTTTCGCTTCGGGATTATTCTGCGGCGTCGGCTTTGGCGGCGGCGCGTCCTGACCCCAGCACGCGAGGGTAAGTGAAGCTGTAACAGCGGCAGCGGCAACGAGCCGAGTCATCGAGGTTTTACGTGCAAATCGCATCTACTCATCTCCAATCGTTAAGACCCATGTCATGAAGGCTTGCAACGAAAAGTCTGCTTTTGCCTAGCGCGAATTCGAAAATAGAGTTCTACTCAGGCATTGATACGCAATGGAGCGACGGAAGGTTCCGGAAAAGCTGGGACATGCAAGTCCTTCTTGTCTCCGCGGTCTTGCCCAGCATTCGAATCCGGGAACTGGGCAAGGGGGCTCCGACCGGGGCAGCGTCGGAACCTGATTTCCGTGGAAACCGATTAGTATAGCTGACCAAAAACCGGTCTGGCCTCACGCCAACCCTCCGTTGCACAATGGTCTGCCTGCATGAATGTAAGTTCCTTCGATGATAGAAACCCGTTACAGGACTCGAAAGATACGCGCAAGCGGAATCTCAAATTGATCCTCGCCTACGACGGCGCGGAGTTTTCCGGCTGGCAGGTGCAACCCGACGCAGTCACCGTGCAGGGCACGCTCGCCTCGATCATTGGACGGATTACGGGCGAAAAAGTACTGCCCCAAGGGTCGGGCCGAACCGACGCAGGAGTGCACGCTCTGGCGCAGGTCGTGACATTTGTCACGGAGTCTTCTGTCCCTACGCGAAATTTTCTGAAGGCCTTAAACGATCTTCTTCCTGCCTCAGTACGCGTGCTGGATGTTGAAGAAATGCCCTCCGAGTTCCACGCCCGACACTCAGCAAAAGCCAAAAATTACAGGTATCGCATTTTTCGCGGCGCAATCTGTCCGCCTTTTCTGGCGAGATACGTTTGGCACTATCCTTATCCTCTGGATGAGCAGGCTATGGTCCGCGCGGCAGAACTGGTCGTCGGAGAAAAAGACTTCACTTCGTTTGCGGCAGTCGACCCTGAACGCGGCCGCGAGGGTGAGCCGGTCTCAAACGTCAGGACAATTTTGAGTTCCAGCTGGGACCGAAGAGGCGAAGAACTTATTTACGAAGTGCGCGGTTCTGGATTTCTCCACCACATGGTAAGAAACCTGGTGGGCACGTTCCTTCTGGTTGGACGCAGAACGCTGCAGGTGGAGGACGTGACGCGAATCCTGGAGGAGCGCAACCGGTCGTCGGCGGGAGCAACCGCACCGGCGTCGGGTCTATACCTGGTGAGTGTAGAGTACTGAGGAACCGGAGAGTTTCGTGGCGAACGGCACGATTCTTCAACCGTGTCATCAACGTCGGACGAAGGTTCGGGTCCTTGCCCCGAGGTGCTTCTTCGATGCAAAAGTATGGCAGCTGACCTCCAAACCGCGGTTCGCAAGATAGCTTCCGTGAATCCCGCCACGGGAGAAATTCTGCGTCTGCTTGAATGCTGCACGGATGAAGACGTCTTTGCAGCTGTGGAACGCGCGAAAGCTGCCCAAGTTGCATGGGCCGACCTGGGAATCAAAAAACGCATCGCGATCCTGCGGGAGTTTCAGAGGCAGCTGCACGAAAGGAAGTCCGAAATCGCCGAGGCCATCACTCGCGAGGCAGGGAAGCCCGTTGCAGAGGCGCTGGTGACCGAGGTCCTGGTCGTGCTCGATGCAGCTCGATTTCTCATCGACAATGCATACCAGCTCTTACGCGACGAGCCACTGCCGCATGGAAACCTCGCCACGAAGCTGAAGTCTGGCCGCCTGGTACGCGAGCCGCACGGCGTCATCGCGATCATCTCCCCGTGGAATTATCCCTTCTCGATTCCCGCCACTGAAACGCTGGCGGCGCTGGTGGCCGGAAATGCGGTGGTTTTGAAACCCTCGGAACTTACGCCAGCTATCGCGCTGGAGTTGCGATCGTTGCTGCACAACGTGGGCATTCCAAAAGAAGTTTTCCAAGTCGTTGTCGGCGATGGAGCAGCTGGGGCAGCTTTAGTACAAGCTCCAGTGAACAAACTGGTCTTCACAGGAAGCGTTGCGACGGGGAAACGAATCGCGGCGGCTGCGGCCGAGCGGCTTCTGCCGGTTGTCCTTGAGTTAGGCGGGAAGGATCCATGATCGTGCTCGACGAAGCCGACATTGACGTCGCCTCGAGCGCCGCAGTTTGGGGAGCGTTCGTGAACGCAGGACAGGCCTGCCTGTCCGTCGAGCGCTGCTACGTGCACCGCTGCATCTACGAGAAATTCGTCGCGGCTTGCGTCGAGAAGGCTAGCAAACTACGCGTCGGACATGGCGAAGATCGAGAAACGGATGTCGGCCCGTTGATTCACGAGCGGCAATTGCGTGTCGTCGAGGATCACATCGAAGACGCGAAGTTACGAGGCGCAAGGGTCCTGACAGGTGGAATGCGATACCCGGAACTCGGAAAGAATTTCTATCGTCCCACAGTTTTGGCCGACGTCCATCACGAGATGCGCATCATGCGGGAAGAAACGTTCGGCCCCGTATTGCCGATCATGCCAGTTGATACAGAGGACGAAGCTGTGCGCCTGGCGAATGATTCCGAATACGGACTGGCTGCCAGCATCTTCACGCGCAACTCCACACGCGGTGAGCGCCTGGCCCGCAGGATTCATGCTGGCACCGTGATGGTCAACGATGTGATCTCGTGCTTCGGCATCAGCGAGGCGCCGCACGGAGGCGTGAAGGCCAGCGGCATCGGCCGCACGCACGGACGCTTTGGACTCGAAGAAATGGTCCGCCTGAAATATCTCGACACCGACCGGATGCCCGGGATGAAAAAAGTCTGGTGGTACGCCTACGGCGGCGGCTTCCGCCGTCAGATGGAAGGATTTCTGGATCTGCAGTTCGCGAAGGGCCTAGCCGCGCGCGTTAGCGGCGCGGCACGCGCCACGAGATCGATTTGGCGCAAGCGGGTGTAACTGACACAAAAACAACGACCACCCGACCCTTCTCGATCTGTCGGCCAAGAGTGGGAGCGGAGTGTCAACCCACACTAAGCGACTTCGCCGTTACTCAGAAGCGTCTCACTCCGTCCACTTATCCCCATGGCTCGGTGGATGCGAGATCACCAGCAGCCGCAGCGTGCTCGACGACGGATTCCGGATCTGGTGCCACACGCCGGGCAGGATGCGCAGGCCGCTTCCTGCGGGGATCAGCACCGGTTCCTTTTCCACTTCCATGATCGCCTCTCCGGAGAGGATGTAAAAAAACTGTTGCGCCTTCTTGTGGTAATGGCGCACTTCCGCCGCGCCGGGAGGAATGAGTTCCTCGATGACGGTAAACTGCTGATCTTTTACCAGGTGCCAGGCATCGCAATCGTGTCCCCAGCGGTAGTGCTCGGCGTTAACGCGGCTCACTGCCCCAGGGCGCGCCTCGATCGATTTAGCCAGCCCGACCTCTCCAGCCAACATTAT